>JAUIJR010000054.1 GCA_030431075.1 Polyangia bacterium
CACTGCCAGTTGCCCGCGTACTCGAACCATGAGCCACCGATGCCGGCGACCGTGTAGGGGGTCCCATCGGCGCGCTTGTAGGGGGCCATCTGCTTCCAAAAGCCGATCACCGTGCCGCGGCGCTCGTCGATGATGATGTCGTGGTAGGGGTACTCCCAGTCCTCGAAGCCCTTCATCTGGTAGCCCAGGGCCACTTCGCAGATGTCTTTGCGGCTGCGCACCTCGAATTCCTCGTTCGGGCCGATGTTCCACCCGTACACCGCGTCTTCGGTGTACATGGGGCCGAGGTGACGGGTCCAGTCGTTGTCGCGCTCAGCGTCGATGTTGGCCTGCAGCCAGCGCTCGACCATCTCCTCGAGTTCTTCGCGGGGATAGGCCTTGTTGGGAGGGGTGATGGAGTCGATGCGTCGTCGCGGCATGGTGGGCCTCACTCGATGCGAAGGGCGTGGTTGGGGCAGTAGCGGACGGCCGCCTCGACTTTGGCGCGAGAGTCCGCGTCGACCTCGGGCTCGAGGACCGTCAGCGTGCCGTCGGTGGCGACCTCGAAGTGTTGGGGAGCCTCCCCCATGCACATCGCGTGGCCCTGGCACAGGGCACGGTCGACCACGATGCGAAGTGACTTGGAGGGCTCGCCAGCGGCTTTGGTGGTGCGATCGGAAGACGCTTCGGGCGCTGCGTGGGCATGCGCGGGACAGCCTGCGGCCGCCGCGGCTCGAGCCACGTCTTTGGGCGCGCCCACGCGTCCGTACTGCGTGGGGATCGTCGACTTGTCGCGTCGCCGGTAGCGGATCCGGCACGGCGATTTCGGCTGCACGATCATCTCGGCGTAGTTGTCGACGTAGTTCTCAGCCGGCTCACACAGCTCGAACTCGAACTCGCGCAACAAGCTGGCCATGATCGCCTTGATCTGGAACTGGGCGAAGGCACTCCCAGAGCAGCGGTGTTTGCCGCCGCCGAAGGGCTGATAGGCCATCAGATTTTTGTCTTCGTTGCGCGGGTCGTCGAAACGGCTGGGGTCGAAGACGTAGGGGTTGGCGAAGTGTTTCCCCATGCGATGCGTGACCGGCGGGCTCGCCCAGATCATGTCGCCGGGGTTGAGATCGATGCCTTGCACCGTCAGCGGCTGGCTGACCTGACGCATCAAGATGATCAGCGGCGGATGCAGGCGCAGGACCTCTTTGAGTACGTTCTCGAGGGTGGGCATCTCGCGCAGCGAGTTGAAGTCGATCGCGCCTTCTCGGCCCAAGAGCGTGTCGAGCTCCGCTCGCGTGCGACGCAAAATCTCAGGGTGCCGCAAAAGCTCGATGAGCACCCACGCCGCCGTCCCCGAGCTCGTGTGGTGACCGGCGAAGATGGCTCCCACGAGCAAGCCCGTGATCTCGTTTTCGTCGAGCTTGGTCCCGTCGCTGTAGCGCATGTCGATCAGCGACTGGAACATGTCGCTGGGCTTTTCGGCCTGCGACTTGCGCTTGGCGATGATGCGGCCGACCAGCTCTTGAAGTCGGGCGCGTGCTTTGTCGCGCTGACGAAAGCGCGGGATCGGCAAGTTGGGCCAGTGGTAGGCCAAGGGGCTCACCGCCCGCTCGAGGTCGTGATAAATCTCGGCGAACTCGGTGTTCAGCTCGTAGCGGAACTCGCGACCCAACAGGCAGTGGCTCGCCGTGTTGATGGTCAGCTGCTTCATGAAGGCGACCAGATCGATCTCGCCGTCGTCGCGCCAGTCGCCCACGAGGTCGTCGACCTCCTGTACGACCTTGGTCGAGTGCTGCCGCATCGCCTCGGCGCGCAAGGTGGGCATGAGCATCTTGAGCTGCTCGCTCTTTTGCGGATTGGGCGCGTCGAAGATCAGCCCCTCGCCGAAGATCGGCGTCATCACCTTGTAGGCCGCGGACTGGTCCAGCTGCTCGTCCGTCGAGCGGTAGAACACGGCCGAAGCCTCGTCCCCGGTCAGCAAGACGATCCGCTGCCCGAGCATGGTGAAGCTGGCCACCTCGCCGCACTCGCGGGCCGCCTTTTCGACAAAGGCGTAGGGATTGGCCGCGAACTGGACCATGTGCCCCACCCAGGGGATACCGCCGCCCACAACCGGCGGCTCGCCCGGGCCTCGGCGGCTTTGGAGCAGGTCCTTCGCGTAGCGGGTGACCAGGCGCGCGGGGTTGGAGAACATTGCTTTGCCTCGGCGCGAGCCGGGGGCTGGCGCGCCGCGGAATGTACCCCCGCGATCGGAGAACAGGCCACACGGCCGGCTCTACTTGCGATCCATGTCACGTCGGGAACGCACACCCGGCGTCGTTCCCGCGAAACTAGCCGGCTTGCCGCTGCAGGGGCGGCCGACGCCGGGTCTCGCCGTAGACCGCCTCCGCGTACTGATCCAGCTCGTGGGCGACCTCCGAGGCCGAGCCACCGCGCGCCGCGACCAAGCGCTGAGCAATCTGCGGGGCGACGTGGGCCCCCAGCGCGACGTCTGTGAGGACGAGCGGCAGACGGCGCCGCAGGATGTCGATGAGGTGCACGCAGCCTTCGTGCTCGATGGCGCTTTGGACCTCGATCCAACGATAGGGAAGATCGGGCGCCAGGGGCTCCGCAGACTGCGGGTTCTCGGCCACCATGCGCGCGAGCGTGCGGGCGTAGGGCCCGTGCCGGTCGGCAAGATCCGCGAGCAGCGGATCGCCGAGTTCCTCCGCTGATAGCGGGCGACCGGGGACGAGCGGCCGACGCTGCGTCGTGCAAGGGCCCAAGTCGGTCCGGCCGTGTTCCCGCTTCAAATGGGCGACGACCACGTCGACGACATCCTCGGCCATCTGACGATAGGTCGTGAGCTTCCCCCCCACGATGCCGAAGACACCGCGCTCCCCTTCGACGATTCGGTGGGTACGGGCGAGCTCGACGGTGTCGTCCGCGTCGACGCCCGGCGGCCGCACCAAGGGCCGTACCCCCGACCAGGTCGAGATGATCGCGTCGCGTCCCAAACGTGCGTGCGGCAAGACCCGTCGCACGATGTCCAGGACCTCGTCCTCTTCGGCCTCGGTCACCTGGCTTTGTCCCGGGTCGCCTTCGTAGGCCGAGTCGGTCGTACCGAGGTAGGTGCGGCTGCCCCAGGGCACCGCGAAGAGGATCCTGCGTTGTCCCGGCGTTTGGACCACCACCGGCGCACGCACCGGGCAATCACTCGCCTTGAGCACCACATGGATGCCTTTGGACAAGCTCAGTACCCCTCGACCCGCCTGGCCCAGCAGCTTGGGCCCCGTCCATGGGCCCGCTGCGACGACGACCGCGCGCGCGTGAACGCGACCACCTTCGATCTCGACGCGCACACGGCCGTCGGCCTCGGCGCTGATCTGGGAGACTGGGGCGTAGGTCAGCGCCTTGGCCCCGAGTCGCAGCGCGTCTTGGAGCACGGTCAACGTGAGGCGCGCATCGTCGGTGACGGCGTCCTCGTACCAGACGGCGCCGCGCAGACCTTCTTCGCCGAGCAGAGGCTCGAGCGTGCGGGCCTTTCGCGGCGGCAGATAGCGGTGTCCTTTGCCACGAAAGAGCCGAAGCGCATCGTAGAGGGTGAGCCCCAAGCGCAGTCGAAGCGGTCCCAGGCGATCGCCGCGAAAGCTCGGGAAGATGAAGCGCGCCGGCCTCACGAGGTGGGGGGCCAGCGCGTAGAGCCGGTCCCGCTCGCGCAGGGCTTCGAAGACCAGGCCAAACTCGGCTTGCTCGAGGTAGCGAACGCCCCCGTGAATCAGCCGGCTCGAGCGCGAACTGGTTCCATAGGCGACGTCCTGGGCCTCGAGGACCAGCACGCGCAGTCCGCGGGCCGCGGCGTCCCGCGCGACGCCGGCCCCGGTAATCCCCGCGCCGATCACCACCAAGTCGAACTCGGCGCCAGCCTCGGGTCGCAAGGCCGCTCGGCACGCCGCAATCTCCTCGGCCCCCCACGACGGTGGCGTGGGGTCGGCGTCCAAGGCGGCCTGAGCAGAGCTCACGCGCGGACCATGGGCGGGGGCTGAGCAGCTGTCAACACCCAGGCGGCGTCGTTGCGCGCCCGACACTTTGCCGCGGCGTCGATCTCGCCGGGCCCGCGACAAAAACGTGAGCCGGCGGCGGCAAGGCGGCTTGAAGCGGGGCCGGCGTGGGTACAAAGTCCCCCCGTGGAGCACCCGGGACTCCCCGCGCCGACGGAGCTCGAGCACCAGGCCCTCGACCACATCGAGGAGCTCGATCGCATCGAGCCGGACGGGAGCGCGGAGTTCTCGCGGGCCCAGGCCTTGCTGGAGCGCATGTGCGCGGCACTTTGGCCGAGCGTTCGCAAGGCCATCGTCGACTTCGCGCCGCATGCACCGCCGGCGGACGCCTTGGCTCCGGCCACGCTCGAAGTCGCGGTGCGTGAGATCGACGAGCGGCCCAGCCGCCTGCTGGGGCTGAGCACGGGGCGTGAGCTCCTGGCCGAGGCCCTGGGCGTCGACCCCGAAGGCGGTCTGCAGACCTGGCTCGACCATGAGGCGCGCGCGTTGGCGCCGGGCGCAGAGGGCTTCGCGCTCGACCAGGCCCTGAGGGCATGGGTGCGCCAGGCCTACCTGGGCGCGGGCGGTGCCGACAAGCGCAAGATCCCCTCCCCCGCCGCCCGACGGCTGCGTTGCGCGCTGGTGGCCGACTTCCACCCTCAGGTCCGGGCAGCCGCGCTCGCGGCCGAGCAGCCCGAGCAGGTGGTCTTGGCGACGCAGCTCGTGTTGGCCCACCCTGGGGACATCGAGGCCCAGATCAATGGAATGGCCGCCGTGCGCGCGGAGGACGAGTCCAAAGCCCTCGCCGCCGGACCCCCTCGAAGATTCACCGTGTGGCACTTGGCCTTTGCGGTGGTGATCGCGGCGTTGACCCTCTACCAATACCTCTGGCGATGACGGACGCAGCCAACTCCGAAGGACGCTTCTACCGGTGGGCGCAGGTCTACCTGGTCTTCTTGCTCGGGGTGATCTTGTTCGGCGCCGTCGTCCGGATCACCGGATCGGGTGCCGGCTGCGGACAGCACTGGCCCACCTGCCACGGAGAGGTGCTGCACCTGCCCCAAAGCGTGGAGACGACCATCGAGCTCAGCCATCGCTTGAGCTCGGGCCTGACGCTGCCCCTCGCCTTCATCTTGACCTTCATGGCCTTTCGTCGCTTTCCCAAGCGACACCTCGCGCGGACCGGCGCGGTGCTGACCGTGATCTTCTTGCTCGGCGAGGCAGCTATCGGCGCTCGCCTGGTCTTGCTCGGTTTGGTCGGCCTCAACGACAGCTGGCCCCGCGCCTACTGGATGGCGCTCCACCTCACGAGCACCTGCCTTTTGACCTTCGCCTCGGGATTGATGGTGTGGGCCAGCCGACCCGGGCGCGTCCTCGGCTCTGTCCGCGCCGGGCTCTCGCGCGTGCCTTGGCAATTGTTCGTCGCCTTGGCGCTCGTCTACCTCGTCGCCGCCAGCGGGGCCATCACGGCGCTCGGCGACACCTTGTACCCCGCCGTGGACGGCAGCGTGCAAGAGGTGATCAGCGCCGACCAATCGAGCAGCGCCCACTTCTTGCAAAAGACCCGCGTCATCCACCCCGTCTTGGCCGTGGTGACGGGCCTGTTCGTGCTGCAGGTCGCCATCTCGATCCCCGGCCGCATCGAGGGCGAGCGACCTCGACGACTCGGGAACGCCCTGGCCGGACTGACCTTTGCGCAGCTCGTGGCCGGCGGCCTCAACATCTGGCTCGCCGCCCCGGCGTGGATGCAGGTGCTCCACTTGGGCATGGCCTGCGCCGTGTGGCTCGCACTGGTCTCGTTGACGCTCGAGGTCGCCGCGATCCGCGGCGCCGCTCACCAGTCGTCGCGGTAGCGCAGCAAGTTGTCGCGCACGTGCTGATAGACGGCCGTGGTCGCCCGGACGTCGCCCAAGTTGTACTCGGCGATGGTCTCGATATCTCCCATGGCGTAGGTCGGCGCGACCATCGAGCCGTCCATCTCCCCTTTGGGGCTCGTGATGCCGAGCGCCCAACACACCACGTCGAGCGAGGCCGGGCCCAAGGCACGCCCCGGGTGCAGGGCCTTGTACAAGTCGAGATGCGGTCGAAGGGCGAAGGGCTTCCCGAGCAGGTCGACGCTGGCTGGGATGCCGTGGACCAAGCTGCGCATGACCAAAAAGGGCACGTCGAATCCGCGCCCGTTGTAGGTCACGACCGTCTCGGCCAGCCCGGCGAGCTGCCAAAAGGCCCGCAAGAGCTGCGCCTCGGTCATGGGACGGATCCAAGGCGGATAGTCGGCGTCCTCTTTGCCGCGCGGGGGCACGACCAAGACGGTCACCTCCTGGCCATCGAGCTCGCATTCGCCTTCTCCCAACGCGAGAGAGACGACCTTGCCGAACATCGGCGACAGGCTCATCACCTTGCCTTCGTCACCGTCGCCACGCTCGGCCGACTTGCTCACCGCCTGGGCGATCGTCGGCGGCACCTTGCGCAGATCGACCGCCGGCACGGTCTCGATGTCGAAGACGAGCGCACGACAGCGGAGGTCCGCGACGGCGGCAAAGCCCTCACCGAAGAGTCGGTCGGGATCGTAGCCGGGCTCGTCGTCCTCGGGCGGCCGGATCCCCAGCAAGCTGAGCTGGACGCTGCCCCGATACTCGCGCACGTCGGCCAGGACCTTGACGGCCTCTCCCCGCTCGAGCGAGCGGGCCTGGTCGAGCACGCGAGGATGATCCGCCCAGATCTTGCACGCCAGGTTCCCCCCGACATCCGAGATCCGCAGATCCATGTAGGGCCGACCATCTTTCGACGTGGCCTCTCGAAGCTCTTGCAGCCATCCGAAGGCGGTGACGCGCTGTCCGATGTAGTCGCGGGCCGCCGCGAGCCCCTCGAGAGTGGCAAACGACTCGTTCGCGCTCACGGGGCGCCCCCTTCCTCGCTCGTGGCCCCCTCACTGGGGTCCGGCTCCGTCGAAGACCACACCAGTTGGTCGTGTGGGTCCACCAGCGCCATCAACTCCGCGTCGTCGAAATAGGCCATCCATCCGTCGGGCAGCATCAAGGCCTGGGCGAGCGCCGGACGCCGCCGATAAAGTTCGTACACCGTCAGCGAATCGATCTCCATCTCGCCTTCGATCTCCAGCGGCGCGACGCGCCAACCGGTCATCCGCCCCCCCGGACTCGCCACCCGCGTCAGGTACACCTGGGGGGTGTCGAGCGCGCCTCGCACGACGAGCAGGTGCTGGTCGTAGTCGACGGTCTGGGCATCGGCCCCGCTGAGCGCCAAGACACGTCGTTGCCCCGCCAACACGCCGAGGGTCACGCTGAGGTCGTCGCGCCGCTCGTCCTCGGCCGCCCCCTCGTAGACCGGCTCTTGAACCATGAAGTAGCTGGAGCCGTCGGGGGCACGCCGCGCCGAGAGCCACACGGTCGTCCAGCCGAGGGGAACGGGCTGGGCGTCGTGGAAGACCGCGCCTTGGTCTTTGATGACCCAGAGGTGATCGAAAAGGTTGTCCAACTCGAGGTGCTGGGCTGAGTCGGCCCGCACGACCACCAACTGCTCGCCGATCATTCGACGGACGATATCGGGGCCCTCGGGGATCCCCGGTGCTCGCGCGGGCGATTCGGCACTCGCGCCCCGCCCGGGGTGGCACGCCGAGCCAGCCCCCACCCACGAGAGCAGCAGCGCGGGTAGCCACACGTAGCGCGTGCGCGTGCGCGTGGATGTCGTGCGCTGCCGGCGTCCAGTCCCTCGCATCGACGAAGTATCCGAGGCCACGAGACCCTTCACAAGCTCACAGTTCGACGCGTCCGCACGCGCGGTGCCAACGCCCCTCGCCGCGCCAATCGAGGCGCCAGCGCGGATCCGTGGCTCGCACTTCGAGTTCTCGCTCGTGCCCTCCCGCCCCGGCGCGCTCGTGCAGCTCGAGGTGGGCGCGCGCCGGATCCTGCCCCTCGCGGGAGCTCGGAACACCGCAGATCAAAAGCGCACCGTGGTCCCGCGCGCAGCGTTCCAAGGTGCGCACGCTCGCCGCCTCCGCGCCCACGAACAGCTCGGTCAGGCGCGGGATGACCACCACGGGCAAGCTCGCCTCGGGCTCGGTCGCCCGGGCCTGCCGCCAAACCCTCAGGGCCTCTCCGATCGCCAGCGCAGGCGGAAGCGCATCGGCCCCCTCGGGCAGCGCCAAGCCGCGCCACGCTGCCCTGCGCCGTCCACGTTCGCGCGTCCAGCTCGGATCGTCCACGCCCGCGAGCGAGGCCAGCTCCTTTTCGTGGGCCATGGCCAGACGGCCCCGTTCGCAACCCGACCATCGCGCGAGGTGATCTAACGCGGTCTCTTCGGGCGCGCGACGATCCACGTGCAGCACGACGACCTGGGCCCCCGCGAGCAAGCGATCGCTCAGGCAGGCCACGGTGTCTGCAACGAGCTCCGGATCCTTCCCCTCCACCATGAGACTCCTCCCCGGACCCAGCTGGGCCAAGGCCGCACAAAGGCCCGCGGACCAGGCGAGCTCGCCGTCCGCAAAGGGTCGGAGCTGAGCCGCTCGTCGCGTCAGCGCCCCCTCGGCGTCCATCGGCGGGACGAGGCCTCCCGCTTCTACCGGATCTCGCCCGAGCTCGACTTCGCTGCTGCGGGCCAACTCCTCGGCCGAAAACCAGACTTCGTCGCCCGACTCGGCCGCGCTTCGCGTCGTCTCCAGCTCGATCTCGGCGCTCGCCTCCAAAAGCCAAGCGAGCTCCAAACTCGGTGCTCGGGGCCGGCCCTGGCCGCCCTTCGGATCGCTTCCCCCCGCCACGGCCACAGCATAATCCGAGTCGCCCCGCCACGCGACGGGCCCGATGGGGCCGAAAACTGGACTTTTCGATCGGCGCCGATAGCGTGCCCTCGTGATCTGGACCTTTGCCGGGCTCAAGGGCGGAACGGGCAAGACGACCCTGGTGGCCAACTTGGCGATCGAGGCCCGACGACGAGGCCTTCGCTGCCTCCTGGTGGACTTGGCCTTGTACCCCTGCTTGCGCACTTGGGCGAGCGAGGGCGGCTTCGATGGTCCCTGCCTCGCTGGCTTGGACGACGAGACGCTCCACGAGCTCCCCGCCATGAGTCGAGGCTTCGACCTGTGCTTGGTGGACACCCAAAGCGGCGATCTACGACGAGGCCGAGCCTTGGCCGCGATCAGCGATCAGGTGCTCATTCCGACCGGCGCTTCGGCCCTCGACGTGTGGCCCCTGCTCGAGAGCCTGGTCGCCTTCGAAGGCAGCCGCGCACGTCCGCGGATCATCATCAACGGGCACGACCCGCGGACCGAGCTCGGCCGCAACGTCGCCCGCGACTTGGGCGCGCAGGGCCTCCCGCTGGTGCCCCAAAGCGTCGCCCGCCGAAGCGTTCACGCCGAGTCCTTGGCCTACGCCAGCGGCAGCGTCGAGTTCGCGCCACGCAGCCGCGGGGCCGCCGAGATCGTCTCGCTCTTCGAGGCGCTGAGTCCCGACCGAATCTGGATCGCCCCGTCGGAGCCGGCCGCCCTGCTTCACTGATCTTGGGACTTGGGGCCGAGAGGCCAAGCACTTGCTCGAGATCGGACGAGTCGCGGTAAGCTCGCAGCCGCTCATGACGATCTACCGGTCCACGCGCCCCAGCCTCGAGATCCCCGCCGTGAGCGTGACGGACTACGTCCTGCGCAAGGTGGACACCCAGCCCGACGCGACGGCCTTCGTCGACGGCACGAGCGGACGGAAGGTGAGCTACGCCCAGCTCTCCCAGCAGATCCGCGCTCTCGCCGGCGGGCTCGCGGCGCGCGGAATCGGTCCCGGAACGACCTGGGCCCTGATGGCGCCGAACCTGCCGGAGTACGCGGTCGTCTTTCACGGCCTGGCCTACGCCGGCGCCAGCGTCACGACCTTGAACCCCACCTACGGGGCCGAAGAGCTGGCCTACCAGCTGCGGGACTCTGGGGCCACGGCGCTCGTGACCATCGGCTTGTTCTTGGAGGTGGCCAAGGCCGCAGCCGCCCAAGCGGGGATCGACACCCTCATCGTCATCGGCCCCGGCGATGCCACCCCGATCGCCGAGTACTTCGGCGAGCCCATGCAAAGGCAGGTGGAGGTCGACTTGGACACGCACGTCGTCGTCCTCCCCTACTCCTCGGGCACGACCGGCTTTCCCAAAGGGGTGATGCTGACCCACCGAAATCTGGTCGCCAACCTCGAGCAACTCGGTGGCCACCTCGAGCTCGACAACTCGGAGGTCTGCTACGCCGTCCTCCCCTTCTTTCACATCTACGGCATGCAGGTACTGATGAACTTCACGCTCTCACGTGGCGTGAAGGTGGTCTGCGTCCCCCGCTTCGACCTCAAAGAGATGCTCGAGCTGGTCCAAAGCGAGAAGATCACTCGCTTGTACCTGGTGCCGCCCATCGTGCTGGCCTTGGCCAAACACCCCCTGATCGACGCGTACGACCTGTCTTCGGTCAAACAGATCTTCTCGGGCGCGGCGCCACTGAGCGGGGAGCTGGCCGAAGCCGCCGGAAGTCGAATCGGCTGCTCGGTCGCGCAAGGCTACGGCATGACCGAGCTGAGCCCCGTCACCCACGTGGTTCCCGAAGACGACTACCGCGCGGCCTCGGTCGGGACCCTGGTCGCGGGGACCGAAGCCCGACTCGTCGACCCCGACACGGGAAAGGACGCCGAGGCGCGCGGCGAACTATGGATCCGCGGGCCGCAGGTCATGAAGGGCTACCTCAACAACCCAGAGGCCACCGCGGCGACCATCGACGCCGAGGGCTGGCTTCATACCGGTGACATCGCCGAGATCGACGCCGACGGACACACCTTCATCGTCGACCGCCTCAAGGAACTGATCAAGGTCAAGGGCTTCCAAGTTCCCCCCGCGGAGCTCGAGGCTCTACTCATCAATCACGCCGAGGTCGCAGATGTCGCGGTCATCGGCGTCCCCGACGCAGAGTCGGGCGAGGCAGTAAAGGCCTTCATCGTGCGCGCGCCGGGCTCGAGCGTATCGGCGGAGCTGCTCGACAGCTACGTGCAAGAACACGTCGCCACCTACAAGCGCGTGAGTCACTTCGAGTTCATCGACGCCATCCCCAAAAGCGCGAGCGGCAAGATTCTGCGCCGTGAGCTCCGGGCGGCGAACTAGGCCTCCGCCCTAGGGCGCAGCGACAAAAACCACGATCCCCGCGGCGACACCGAGCGCCAAGACCGTCAGCACGAGCACCACGAGCGCCGCGCTCGCGTTCCCTCGTGTCGCGGTCGCCGCTGCGCGTGCATCGGCGCCTGCTCCAGCTTCGGCTCCAGCCTCTGCGTCGTCGAAGAGCTCCCCAACCGCCTCATCGTCGAACTCCCCGGCGGCACTCGACCTTTGGGCGCGTTCGGCCTCGAAGGCCGCCTCTTCTTCCTCGGTGGGAAATCGCCGCGGGTTTCGAACGCGCCCCCCTTCATCCCACCAAATGAACCAGCGCTGCTTCTTGGACACGGGATGCAGGCGCTGCCAGAGATCATCGGGAAGGTAGACGCTGGCCTCGCAAAACTCGCAGGGCAACATCCGCTGACTGCCATCGACCCGCAGCCCTCCACCGCAGGCCGGGCATGCGAAGACCACGGGCCTGCTGCCCTCGCGCACGCCCGCCTCATGGTCCGCAAAGCCGCCAAAGGCGTCCTCGATCTGGCTGGGCGCCTCGCAAAAGAGATAGGCGATCTTGGGGAAGCGCCGGCTGATCTCCACACTCGGCGCGCGCGCAGTCCAACTCGCGTCGCAGTCGCCGCAGGCGAACTTCTCAACCCTCTCGGCCACCAGGCGCGCGGTGTCGAACTTGGACTTGCACAAAAAGCAGTAGGGATCCCGGCGCGCGTACACCAGGTCGCTGTTGGGACCCGCGCCCGCCATGGTCTGCGTCCGCGCGCCCCTTCCCTCGACGTAGTCGGGAATCTCGTCCCACGAGTCCTCGAGCAGCTGCTCCCAACGCTCCCAACCCAGCTCGACCACCTCGTGGCAGCTCGAGCAGGGAACGCGCGGACTCAGGGCGTTGACCCAAACCGGCTGGGCACAGTTCGGACAGTCGACGTGCAGGTCGATGGCGGTGCCGAGCATGGCAGCAGGATATCAGGGCTCGAGCGGTCCCTCGTCCACTCGCGGCCCGACCGGTGCGCGCAACAGCGTGTTGTCTGCACCCCGCAGGCCGGCGAACTACACTGAGCTGTGGCTTCGTCCCCAGCCGAAACGGCGATCGGACGCCGAGACCTGCTGACCGGCCTCGCTTCGGTCACGGTCGCAGCCTGCTCCCCCGCCCCGCGTCGACCCGGCGCACGAGCGCGGAGCACCCAAAACGAGAGCGCCGAGCCCACCATGACCACCGACACCACACCAACGATGCCCTCCATCTTCGTCCCGCACGGCGGCGGCCCCTGGACCGTCGTGGACATGGGCATGGGCGATCAGTACGCAGGTCTCACGCGCTACCTCGAGGCGCTCCCCGAGTCCCTGCCCGCCGCCCCGCGGGCCGTGCTTTGCGTCTCGGCGCACTGGGAGGCCCCCAAGCCCACGGTCATGAGCTCGCCCGCACCACCCATGCTCTACGACTACTACGGCTTTCCCCAGGCCGCCTACGAGTTCACCTGGCCGGCGCCAGGCGCCCCGGAGGTGGCCGGCGAGGTCATGGAGGCCCTGCGAAGTGCCGACATCGCCTACGCCGAGGACGGCGAACGCGGCTTCGACCACGGGACCTTCGTACCGCGGATGGTCAGCGACCCCCGTGCACAGGTCCCCACCTTCCAACTCTCGTTGATCGCGGGTCTCGACCCGGCCAAGCACATCGCCCTGGGGCGAGCCCTGGCACCACTTCGCAAGCGCGGCGTTCTGATCTTGGGCAGCGGAATGAGCTACCACAACATGCACATGTTTCGCGCCGCCTTCTCGGATCCCCGGGCGCGCACCCAGATCGACGAGGACTCGCGCCGCTTCGATGACTGGCTGGCCGAAAGCATGCAACTCGAAGCATCAGCGCGTGAGCGGGCCTTGGTCGAGTGGGCGCAGGCCCCCGCCGGGCGCGACGCTCATCCCCGCGAAGAGCACCTGCTGCCCCTCATGGTGAACTTGGGCGCGGCGCTCGAAGACGACGCCGCCTTGCCCTACCGCGACCGACTCTTGGCCGCGCACGTCAGCGCCGTGGCGCTGGGTTGAGCTCAGAGCTGGATCAGCTCGCCCGGCGCCTTGAAGCGGTCGGCGTCGGGGCCCCCGTCCGTCTTGCAGGCGCCAGGGGTCCCGGCTTCTTCACACGCGCAGCTCGTCCCGACTCCGCCACAAGAGCCCTGAAGCTCCTTGTTGGAGAAGATGACGCCCACGGCCATGCCGGCCATCAAAAGGCCCATGGCACCGAGGGTGATGAAAAAGACGTTCATGGCTGCGTTTGGGGGGTTGGCTCGCCCGGCGGCGACGTCGAGAGTGTAGCGAATTCGGGGGTGAGGCGCTCCTCGAAGCCCCCCTCGTCCGTCCGAGCGATGAAGTAGGCGGCCAAGCCGCGCTCGCGTGCGAGCACCCAGCCGGCCTCGAGCCCCATCACGTTCAAGGCCGTGGCCCAGGCGTCGGCGCTCGAGGCGTCGCTGGCGACCACGCTCACCGAGGCCAGGCGATGCTCGATCGGGCGTCCACTTCGTGGGTCGATGGTGTGTGAGAGGCGCCTACCGTCGACCTCGTAGTAGTTGCGGTAGTCACCCGAGGTGGCCAGGGCCGCGTACTTTTCACCGTCGAGAGCGACGATGCGCTGTACGCCCGCCGCCCCTGGGGCCACTTTTTCGTTCGGACGCTCCACGCCCAAGCGCCAGGGCCGACCCGGTGCCGAGGCCCCGCGTACGCAGACTTCTCCCCCCACCTCCACCATGACCGAGCCCTCGGGGCCCAGCTCGCGGCACAAGCGCTCTGCGGCCAAGCCCTTGGCCACCGCGGAAAGGTCGAGCTCGACACCCTCGCGGGTCTTGTCCAGCATCCAGGCCCCGTCCTCGCGCCGCGTGAGGACAATTTCGTCGAAGCCGATCAGGGCGCGCAGGGCCTCGATCTCGGGAGGCTGGCTGGGCCGCTCGTCGGGCCCAAAGCCCCAGGCGCGGACCAGGGGCCCCACCGTGGGATCGAAGGCGCCGTCGGAGTGGGTCCAAACCGCCCTCGACACCTCGAGCGCCTCGGCAAAGGCTTCGGAGACCACGAGCGGGTGCTCGCCGCCATTGAAGCGGCTGAGCACGGAGCTCTCGATGTAGGTCGACATCTCGGCGTTGACGGCCTCCAAGCTGGCCTCGACGCGATTCGCCCACCGCTCGGGCGCGTCCACCTCGCCCACCCGCACAAGCGAGAAGGTCGTCCCCATCACGGGCCCTCGAAGTGTCGTGCGGCCGTCTTCGACCTGGACCGAGTAGCCCGCCGGCAGCTCCGGGGCGGCCGCGAGCTCGGTCGGATCGGGGTCGACCTCGCTTGGACCACTCGCGGGAGGCATCTGCGCTGCGGGCGACTCGAGCCCCCCCGTGCGCAAGAACAAAAAGCCCAGGCCCCCGGCGCCGACCAACGCCAAAAGCGCGGCCGGGACCGCGCTTTTGGGCTCGGGGCTGTTCGCCCGCTCGTTCATCGCTTCTCCGGGCCTAGCCGAAGTCGTCGAACATCACGTTTTCACGCTCGATGCCGAGTTCCTCGCACATCTTGATGACCGCCGCGTTCATCATCGGGGGTCCACAGATGTAGAACTCGATGTCCTCGGGGGCCTCGTGCTTGCTGAGGTAGTTGTCGAGCACGACCTGGTGGATGAAGCCGGTGTAGCCCTCCCAGTTGTCCTCGGGGAGCGGATCCGACAAGGCCAGGTGCCACTCGAAGTTGGCGTTCTCCGCCGCGATGCCGTCGAAGTGGTCGATGTAGAAGGCCTCGCGCAAGGAGCGAGCGCCGTACCAAAAGCTAACCTTGCGCTTGGTGTTCAAGCGCTTGAACAGGTCGAAGATGTGCGAGCGCATCGGGGCCATACCGGCACCGCCGCCGATGAAGACCATCTCGTTGTCGGTGTCCTTGGCGAAGAACTCGCCGTAGGGGCCGGAGATGATCACCTGGTCGCCGGGTTTGCGCGAGAAGATGTAGCTGCTCATGATACCGGGCGGCACGTCGGGCTGCCGGGGCGGCGGCGACGCGATACGCACGTTGAGCATGATCATCCCGTACTCCTCGGGGTAGTTGGCCATCGAGTAGGCGCGGGTGACCTCCTCTTCGACCACCGAGGTGTACTGCCACATGTTGAAGCGGTCCCAGTCGCCTCGGTACTCCTCGTCGATTTCGAAGTCCTTGTAGTGGACGGTGTGCGGGGGGCACTCGATCTGGATGTAGCCGCCGGCGCGGAAAGGAACTTCCTCGCCCTCGGGGAGGTTCAAGATGAACTCCTTGATGAAGGTGGCGACGTTGTCGTTGGAGCGCACGGTGCACTCCCACTTCTGCACGCTGAAGACCTCGGGCTCGACCTCGATCTTCATGTCGCCTTTGACCTTGACCTGACAGGCCAAGCGGCAGCCTTCGCGGGCCTCGCCGCGCGAGATCCAGCCCTCTTCGGTCGGAAGCATCGCGCCGCCGCCCTCGTGGATGTGGACCTTGCACACGCCGCACGAGCCCATCCCACCGCAAGCGGAGGGGATGAAGATTTTCTGCGCGGCCAGGGTGTTCAACAAGGTGGTTCCGGCCGGCACCTTGAGCGCCTTGTCCGGGTCGTCGTTGATGGTGATCGTCACGTCCGCCGTGTTGACCAGCTTGTTCTTGGCCGCGACGAGCACGGCCACCAAGCTCAGGACCATCAGCAAGAAGATGCCGACGCCGTACGCGACCACCATGGTGGGTTCCATCGCCAAAAGTAGCGTGAGGTTCATGAGTTCTTCCTCTCTCGCCGAGTCCTAGAGCTGGATGCCGCCAAAGGCCATGAAGCCGATGGCCATCAAACCGGTGACGATGAAGGTGATGCCCAGTCCACGAAGGCCGGGCGGGACGTCGCTGTAGTGCATCTTCTCGCGGATGGCGGCCAAGGCGACGATGGCCAAGGCGAAGCCGAGTCCGGAGCCGAAGCCGAAGACCGCGCTCTCACCGAAGTTGTAGTCGCGCTCGACCATGAACAGCGAGCTGCCCAAGATGGCGCAGTTCACCGCGATCAGCGGCAAGAACACGCCGAGCTGCCCGTGCAGGGCCGGCGCGTACTTTTCGAGGGCCATCTCGACGATCTGAACCGCCGCGGCGATGGTGCCGATGAAGCTCAAGAAGGTCAGGAAGCTCAGGTCGAGCCCCGGCGAGAGCGCGCCCTCTTTGAGCACGAAGGTGTACAGCAGGTTGTTGAGCGGGCAGGTCACCGTGAGCACGAAGACCACGGCGGCGCCGAGGCCCACGGCGGTGTCCACCTTCTTGGACACCGCCAAGAAGCTGCACATGCCCAAGAAGAAGGCCAGCGCCATGTTCTCGACGAACACGGCCTTGGCGAGCAGGCTGAGGTAATGCTCGATCATCTCAGTTCTCCTCCACGAGTTCGGGCCGCATGCTGCGCATGATCCAGATGGCGATGCCGATCAAGAAGAAGGCCGCCGGTGAAAGCACCATCAAGCCGTTGGGGGTGTACCAACCGCCCGCCGAAGTCAGCGGCAGGATCTCGGCCCCGAAGACCTTTCCGCTGCCGAAGAGCTCGCGGAAAAAGCCGACGCCGATGAGGATCAGCGAGTAGCCCAGGCCGTTGCCGATGCCGTCGATGAATGCTTCCTTCGGCGGATTTTGCATGGCGAAGGCCTCGGCGCGCCCCATCACGATGCAGTTCGTGATGATGAGGCCGACGAAGACCGACAGCTGCTTGGAGACCTCGAAGACGAAGGCCTTGAGCACCTGGTCGGTGACGATGACCAGCGACGCGATGATCGTCAGCTGAACGATGATGCGGATGCTCGGCGGGATGCGCTCACGGATGAGCGAGACCGAGACGTTGGAGAGGGCAACCACCGCGGTGAGCGCGATGGACATGACCACCGCGGTCTCGAGCTTGGTGGTGACGGCCAAGGCCGAGCACACACCCAGCACCTGCACGGCGATGGGGTTGTTGTTGACCAGCGGATCGAGCAGGACTTCTTTGGCTTTGGCCATGCTCACTTGCTCCCTTCGGCGGCGCCCGCGTCGAGGCTGCCGGTGCGGAAGTTGGTGAGATAGGGCTTGAAGCCGTGCTCACCGAACCAAAAATCCATGAGGTGGGTAACGCCCCGGCTCGTCAGGGTCGCCCCCGACAGGCCGTCGACACGGTAGGGGTCCTCCGAGGCCGGACCGGCTTGGCCCTTGATGACCTCGATGCTGGGGACCCACTCCTCGCCTTCGACTTGGTAGATCTTGCGACCCTTCCAAAGGCCCTTCCAGCTGGGGTTGTCGACCTCGCCACCGAGTCCCGGCGTCTCGCCGTGCTCGTAGAAGGTCAAACCGCTGATGGAGGTCGTGTCGGGCTCGACGGCGATGAAGCCGTACATGGTGGACCACAAGCCCTTGCCTTCGACCGGCAAGATCAGCTTGCTGACCGCCCCGTCCTTCATCACGTGATAGACGAGCGCGTTGTGGGGGATCCGACGGACCTTCGCTTGGTTGTCGGGCGCCTCCTTGGACAGCTTCGGGTCGTTGGCCGCCTTGCGCTGGTCGTAGTCGGCCGCGTCGATCTCGGAGACGTACTGCCCCGACTCGAGGTTGACGACCTTGGGCTCGATGTTCTCCTCGAAGCGCTTGGTGATCTCGTCTTTCGACAAGGACTCGCCTTCACGCATCAGGCCAGCCACCGTGAGGACCTTGGAGCGCTTGTCGAGGAGTTTGTTCTCCTCTTGGCGATCCTTGAGGGCCACGGCCGCGCCGGAGACGACGACCGAGCACACGAGGCAGACCCCAGCGGCGAAGCTGAAGATGTAGCCGGTACTATACTGCGCCATAACGCGCCTTCCTTCGCTTGATGTTGGCCTTGACCACGTAGTGATCGATGAGCGGCGCGAACATGTTCATGAACAAGATGGCGAGCATCATCCCCTCCGGGTAGGCGGGGTTGACCACGCGGACCAGGATGACGAGCACGCCGATGAGCGCGCCGTAGATCCACTTGCCGGTGTCGGTGAACGCGGAGCTCACCGGGTCGGTACACATGAAGACCGCGCCGAAGGCCCAGCCGCCGAGCACCATGTGCCACCAAAAGGGGATGGCGAACATGGGGTTCGTGTCGGAGCCGATGACGTTGAGCAGCAGGGTCATCAAGACCGTGCCCAAGGTGACTCCGGCCATGGTGCGCCACGAGGCGATCTTGGTAATGACGAGCAAGAGCGCGCCGGCCAAGCACAGCAAGGCCGAGGTCTCCCCCATCGATCCCGGGATGTAGCCCAAGAAGGCGTGCTGCAGCAGGTTCGGATGCGGACAGCCCGTCGAGAGGGTCTGCCCGGCATCGAGGGCCGCCTGGCACACGCCGGCATCGAGGGCGGCCATGCCGTCCACGGCCGCGCGGCCCAGGTAGGTCGCGCCGGACCAGCCGTCCACGCTCGCCATCGGGTCGGCCACGGCGGCCGTCCACACGGAGTCACCGCTGATCTCGGCCGGATAGGCGAAGAACAAGAAGGCACGAGCCGTCAGCGCGGGGTTCAGGATGTTCATCCCGACCCCGCCGAAGACTTCGACACCGAGCACCAGCCCAAATACGCAGGCCAAGGCAACCTGCCACAGCGGAATGGTCGGCGGCAGCGTCAGCGCCAGCAAGAACCACGTGACCAAGAAGCCTTCTTTGATCTCGTGCTTGCGGACCACCGCGAAGGTGCCCTCGATGACCAGGCCCATCAGGCCGATCAGCAAGAAGTTCGGCAAGAAGTACATCGAGCCGAAGAGCGTCGCCGTGAAGATGTTCGTGCTGTCGTAGCCGAGGCCGAGGCCCTGCCAGATCCAAGTCCGAACATCGTCGATCGGCGCGGCGCCCTCACCGAAGGCCACGAAGGCCTGGTA
>JAUIJR010000544.1 GCA_030431075.1 Polyangia bacterium
CCGTTGACCAGCGAGGACTTGCCGGCCCCACTCACACCGGTGACCGAGACGAAGACCCCGAGGGGAATCTCGACGTCGAGGCTTTGCAAGTTGTGCTCGGCGGCGCCACGGATCGTCATCCACCCCTGGGGCTCGCGCCGCTCCTCTCGGGTCTCGATGCTCTTTTTGCCCGCCATGTACTGGCCGGTGAGGCTCGTCTTGCAGCTCAGCAGCTTTTTCGGCGAGCCGGCGAAGACGACCTCGCCGCCCAGGTGCCCGGCGCCGGGTCCGAAGTCGACGACGTGATCGGCCGCCCGGATGGTGTCCTCGTCGTGCTCGACCACGATCACCGAGTTGCCGAGGTCACGCAGGCGCTGCAGCGTGCCGATGAGGCGCTCGTTGTCGCGTTGATGCAGGCCGATGCTCGGCTCGTCGAGCACGTACATCACGCCTGAGAGCTCGGAGCCCAGCTGCGAGGCCAAACGGATCCGCTGCGCCTCGCCGCCCGAGAGGGTCGGCCCCGAGCGGTCCAAGGTCAGGTAGTCGAGGCCGACGTTGAGCAAAAAGCCCAGGCGACTTCGAATCTCGCGCAGCGCTCCCTCGGCGATGGTGGCCAAGGCACCCTCGAGCTTCATGTCGCCAAAGTGCGCAAAGGCGTTCTCGACGGTCTTGGCGGTGACCTGGTCGATGCTGATGCCGTCGATGAAGACGGAGAGGCTCTCGGGACGCAGGCGGCGCCCCTGGCACTCGTCGCAGGCGGCCTGGCGAAAGAAGCGCCGGTAGTGGTCGCGCATGCTCTCGCTGCTGGTCTGGGCGAAGCGGCGCTCGAGGGTCGGGATGACCCCCTCGAAGCGTACCCCCCAGCTGCCATGGTTGTCGCTGCCCTCGCTGCCCCAGGTCACGCGGATCCTTTTGCCGCTCAGGCCGTAGAGCACCTTGGACTGCTTGCGCTTGCCGAGCTTCTTCCAGGGCACGTCGAGGTCGACCTCGCAGGCCTTCGACATGGCCTCGATGATCCGGTAGGTCCAGCCGCTCTCGCGGTCGACGGCCGAGGCCCAGGGCGCGATGGCCCCTTGCGAGATCGAGAGCTCGGGATCGGGCACGATGAGCTCTGGATCGATCTCCATGCGCGTGCCCAGGCCGTTGCAGGCCGGGCAGCAGCCCAGGGGCGAGTTGAAAGAGAAGCTCTGCGGCGAGAGCTCGGGGAAGGCCCCGTGACACGAGCGCGCCTGCGAGTAGTGGGTGCTGGAGCTGCCGTCGACGGCCTCGACGAGCATCTCCCCCTCCCCTTCGCGCAAGGCCAGCTCGACCGACTCGGTGATACGACGGCGGTCATCGGGGCGCACGACCACGCGGTCGACCACCAGCTCGATGTCGTGCTTGAACTTTTTGTCGAGCTTGTCGCAGTCCTCGAGGCGCTTGACCTCGCCGTCGACGCGCACGCGCACGTAGCCGCGCCCGCGCAGCTGCTCGAAGAGGTCCTTGAACTCGCCTTTGCGGTGCACGACCAAAGGCGCGAGCAACAAGAGCTTGCTGCCTTCGGGGAGCTCGAGAATCTCGGCCACGATCTGCTGCGAGCTTTGGCTCTCGACCTTCTTGCCGCACACGTGGCAGTGCTGCTGGCCGACACGGGCGTAGAGCACCCGCAAGTAGTCGTAGATCTCGGTGATGGTGCCGACGGTCGAGCGCGGGTTGTTCGACGCCGCCTTTTGCTCGATGGCCACCGTCGGCGACAAGCCGGTGATGTGCTCGACCTTGGGGCGCTCGAGCTGGCCGAGGAACTGGCGCGCGTAGGCGCTGAGGCTCTCGATGTAGCGACGCTGCCCCTCGGCGTAGAGGGTGTCGAAGGCGAGGGAGCTCTTGCCCGACCCCGACACCCCGGTGAAGACGACGAGCTGTCGCTTCGGGATGTCGATCGCCTCGATGCGCAGGTTGTGCTCCCCTGCGCCCCGAACGCTGATCTGGTCGGGTTCTCTTGCTGCTTTGGGCTTGCGGGCTCGGGCCATGCGCGGGCGGACCTTAGCTGAGATTACGTTCAGTGCCTAGCCGATTCGGCCCGGCGCCCGGGTCCTAGCCTGCTTTCGCGGCCTCGGCCCGTCACCCGGCGCTCCCCCACGCAAAAACGCATCTCACCGAGGTGGGATGCGTTTTCGCGGCCGGGGGGGACGAGGCCCCAGATCGGCGTCGAGTGGCGTTCTCGGGCGGCCTATTCGGCGACTTGGGCCCGAAGCTCCTCGAAGGGGGTGTTGACGTCTTTGACCTTGGTCGACTTGACGGCCTTGCGGATGGCCACGTCGAGCGCCTTGTCGTCGAGCGCCTCGCGCATCTCCAGCAGCAGCTCGAGGACGTCGTCGTCCTCGCAGTTGTAGATGGACTCGCCGTCGGACATCAGCCGCGCGGCCAACTCCTTGGCGAAAGCACCGGGCGAGGTGTCGTCCGCCTTGGACATGCGGCGCTCGCTGTTGCGCACGCGCTTGACCTGGCGGGCCAGTTCTCGATCCATTCGCTCTCGATCTGTCCGTTTCATGTTGAAGCCTCCTGATTTAGGGGTGGCCCAAAGCCCGGCGGGCTTCGGCGTAGGATGTACACGGGCGTGGACATGCGCTGAACACGCAGCTTCCAGATAACCCTGTACGGGCGCTGACTATAGGTAAGAGAGAAAAAATAGCAAGTCGCCGGATCATGGAGAGATCGGCCGGTTTACGCACGATCTGGCTTTTCGGCCCGGCGGACGGCCCGCCGCTCCAGATGCGCGCAGGGGCGCGTTCTGGCCGTTTCGAGCGTAGGCCAGGTCGCGTGCGCAGCCGACGCCGGTCCATGTACCCAGTACGTGACAATGCAGCGTGTCGCCCGGCGGCCCCGGATCCCTCGGGATCCCGCTCGCCACTCGCCGCCCCCGCCGTTACCTTCCCGCCGATGCAGGTGCGGGAGCACGAAATCTTCGTCTACGAACGCGGCGACGGTCCCGCCGACACGGTCATCTGCGTCCACAGCACCGGCATGAGCCATCTGCAGTGGCGGCGGCTGGCCCGGCGCCTCGCCGGTGAGCACCGGGTGCGCGTCCCCGACCTGCTCAGCTACGGCAAGACGGACAAGTGGCGGGGGCCGGGGCCCTTCGAGACCCGCTACGACATCGAGATCGTCGAGCGTCTCGTGCTCGAAGCCGATGGGCCCGTGCACCTCGTGGGGCACTCCTACGGCGGCCGGGTGGCCATGGGGGTCGCGGCCATGCACCCCGAGCGCGTCCGCTCCATCGCCTGTTTCGAGCCAGTCTGCTTCGGCGTGCTGCGCTCGACCGAGGACGCGGCGGCGCTGAAGGAGCTGGCCGACTTCGACCCCGACGGCCAGTTTCTCGACGATGCCTTCGGCGGTTCGCCGGCTTGGGTCGAGCGCTTCGTGAACTACTGGAGTGGCGAAGGCGCCTGGGCCGAAATGAGCGAGGCGCAGC
>JAUIJR010000545.1 GCA_030431075.1 Polyangia bacterium
GGCCAAGATCGGGACCTCGATGCCGGCCGCCCGCGCGCCCTCGCGCCAGCCGAAGAAAGCCTCGTTGTCGAAAAAGAGCTGCGAGACCAAAAAGTCGGCGCCGGCCTCGACCTTGGCCTTGGTGTGGCGAAGGTCGGTGGCGGCGTCGGGCGACTCCGGGTGCGTCTCGGGATAGCAGGCCGCCCCCACGCAAAAGTCGCCGCGCGACTTGATGAAGGCGATCAGATCGGTGGCGTGGGCGAAGCCCCCCTCGGCGACCTCGAAGGGCCCCTGGCCGCCCGGTGGGTCGCCGCGTAGGGCCAAGATGTTGCGCACGCCCAGCTCACCGAGGCGGTCGATGACCTCGGCGAGCTCCTCGCGGTCGGCCCCGACGCAGGTCAGGTGGGCGAGAGGCTCGATGCCGAGTTCGCGCTTGATGCGACCGACGAGCTCGACGGTGCGCGTGCGCGTGCTGCCACCGGCCCCGTAAGTCACCGAGACGAAGTCGGGCGAGAGCTTGGCGAGCTGCTGGAGGCTCGACCACAAACGGTCCTCGCCATCGGGAGTCTTCGGCGGGAAGAACTCGAAGCTGAAGACGGGCCGCTTGTGCCGAAGGCGATCGGAGATCAGCACGGGGCCTGCATATCACCGCCGGGCCCGTCCAGCCACACGTCGGCGCTTTGCACCCGAAAGCTGGGCCCGCCGCCGAGCGAGCGCACCCGCAAGGCGCCGTCTTCGTCGAGGCCCTCGACGCGCGCCGCGATCTTGCGCTCGCTGCCGTCGGGACGCCGTTGGGGCACCCAGACCTGCTTGCCCTCGCTTTGCCAGCGCGCCAGATATGCCTCGCGAAGCGCCGGGAAACCCCGGCCAAAAAAGCCCTCGAGACGGTCTTCGAGCCGGCACAACACGGCGGCCAAGATCCGAGCTCGGGTCGGGACCGCCCCCTCGAGCTCGCGCGCCAAGCTCGTCGCCGTGTCGGCCAGATCCCCCGCGAAGCTCTGCCGCCCGACGTTGATCCCAAAGCCGATGACGATCTCGGGCGTGCCGCCGAGCCATCGCGTCTCGCACAAGATGCCCGCGAGCTTGCGCTCCCCCCACAGCAGATCGTTGGGCCACTTGAGGGCCAAGGCAGCTCCGGCCGGGCCCACGGACTGCGCGACGCCTTCGAGCAGGGCCAAGCCCACGGCCAAGGCCAGCGCGCCGATCGGATGGGCGGGCGTGCCCGGGATCGTGATCACGCTGGCGTAGATGTCCTCGCCGCTCGAGTCCCAGCTGCGCCCCATGCGACCGCGCCCGGCGCTTTGTCGATCCGCCGTGACCAGAGCCCCGTCGGGCGGCGGCGGCGTCTCGCGCAGCCAGGCGAAGGCGGCGTCGTTGGTCGACGCTGTCTGCTGGAGATGACGGTGCGTCCGACCGAAGCGCGAAGGCAGCGACGCGGCCGCGAGTTCGGCCGCCAGGTCGCCCGAACTAGGCCCCGAACTAGGCATCGATCCGCACCAGCATCGACAGATCCGCCGCCGGCACGGAGTGGGTCAGGCCCCCCATGCTGGCGAGGTCGACGCCCGAGGCCGCGATGATCGGCAGACGCTCGAGGGTGACGTTGCCGCTGACCTCGAGCAGCACCCGCCCCGCGGCCCGACGCACGGCCTCGCGTAGATCCGCGTCGTCGAAGTTGTCGAGCATGACGATGTCCGCTCCGGCCTCGATGGCCGTCTCGAGCTCCTCGAAGTTGGTGACCTCGCACTCGATGCGCATGGTGTGCGGCGCGTGGGCCTTGGCGGCCCCGATGGCCTCGGCCACCCCACCCGCGACGCGGATGTGGTTCTCTTTGATCAGCACCGCCGCGCCGAGATCGTTGCGATGGTTGTGTCCCCCACCCGCCCGAATGGCGTAGCGGTCGAGCACGCGCAGGCCGGGCATGGTCTTGCGCGTATCGGTCAGGCGCAGGCGATCGCCGGCGGCCGCGACGTGGCGCGCGGTCTTGGTGGCGATGCCGCTCATGCGCTGCAGCAAGTTCAAGGCGGTGCGCTCGGCCGCGAGCAAGGCCCGCGCCGGCCCGGCCATGCGCAAGGCGAGCTCGCCGGGCTTCATCCACGCGCCCTCGGCCGCGATGCACTCGACCGAGATGTCGTCGTCCACGCGCTCGAAGACCCGCGCCGCCACGGGGCCCCCGCAAAAGACGAGCTCGGCTTTGGCCACGATCTCGGCATGCGCGCGGGCGGTGGCCGGCAAGGTCGCGCGGCTGGTCACATCCCCCGAGGCGAGGTCCTCGGCCAAGGCCCCATCGATGATCGCATCGATGCGACCGAACTGCGCGGGATCGAGCTCGACTGCCCCTTCGAAGGACGCCATGCAGCGATGCTGCCAGCGCGCCGCGGGAGGGGCAAGCATCGCAACTTGCCCGCTCAGGGGGTGGACGGCATGGAGCAGGTCCCGTTGTTACACACGAAGCTCACGTTGTCGTAGTAGAAGCCGTAGTTGTTGGTCGTGGGATCCGCGAGCGCCGTGACGTCTTCGGGAAGGTCACTGTCGTTCACGTTGTCCTCGGAGATGCCGAAGCCGAAGTCCGAGTCGGTGACCGTGATGCCCGGCCAGCCTTGGAAGTAGCTCCCCAGGTGCAGCGCGCCGCCGCCGTGATAGCTGCTCGTCCCCGTCGCTTTGTTGAGGTGAAAGACCGACTCGACAATGGAGCAGGAAGCCGAGTTCACGCAGCCGTAGTTCAAGGCGATGGCGCCGCCGGACTTCGCCACGTTGCGCAAGAAGGTCGAGCGGATCACCTCGATTCGGCCGTAGGTCATCACGCCGCCACCGTCGTTGGTGGCCGTGTTGTCCTCGAAGAGGCAGTCTTCGATCGTCACGATTGAGGCCAAGCCGTTGTTGGATCCGTCGATGAGCACGCCACCGCCGTAGGTCGCCTCGTTCTCGTACAAGTGCAGCTCGCGAAGGGTGATGGTCGGCTCCGTGTTGTGGACATGGTCGATGCCAATCGCGCCGCTGGTCACCGAGCTGCCCCAGCCTCCCGGCGTCCGGGCGTTGCTGTCGGTCATGGCGAGTTTCTCGATCGTGACGTCCATTGCGTTGATGTAGATGCCGCCCCCGTCGATCAAGGTCTCGCCCATCCCCGCCCCGCGAACGGTCACGTTCGTCACCACCTCGACATTGTCCGAGTAGGTGCCCGGGCAGATCTCGATGACGGCACCGTTCGGTGCCGCCGCCAATGCGGAGGTCAAGCTCGGGTAGCGGGCGGTGTTGGCCCCGATCGTCAAGAACACGGGGTTTGACGGATCGTTCGGACACTCGGCCACGAAGGCGGGCGTTCCGTCGCCGTCGCCGTCGCCGTCGCCATCTCCGTCGCCATCGCCATCCCCGTCGCCATCGCCGTCTCCGTCGCCATCGCCGTCTCCGTCGCCGTCTCCGTCGCCGTCTCCATC
>JAUIJR010000055.1 GCA_030431075.1 Polyangia bacterium
GCCGTGCATGCGGGCGCGGCCGCCCTCACCTTTGCCTTGCACTTTGGAGCGCTGGCCAGCTGCGGCTGGGCGCTGGGGATCGCGGCCAGCCCCCTCGAGTGGATGGCGCTGGGCTGCATCGTCTTGGGTGTGACCAGTGTGCCGCTTTTCTTTGCCGGCTGGGGCGTGCGCGAGATCGGCGTGTCTCTCGCCTTCGGCTGGTTGGGCATGGTGCCGAGCGAGGGGACTGCGTGTGCGATTCTCTTTGGCCTCGTGGGACTGGGCGCGAGCTTGCCCGGCGCGGCCTTCGTCCTCGGCCCGCGCCGAGGTGACGACACCGGCTCCGCGACGCAAAGCTGATAGCCTGCCGCGGTGGGAGATCCGGGACGCGCACGCCGCTTGGCCACGATGGCGCTCGTCGCCTGGGGCTTCGCCATGGCCCGCGGCATTCCGGCGCTCTTTTGCCTGGCCACCACCTTGGTCTTGGTCGGTGAACACCTTCGCTGGCGTGGCGAGGACGGACCCACCCGCGCGGACAAGATCACCTTCGCACGCCTCGCCTTGTGCACCTTGCTCGGTGTTCCGGCCCTCTTCTTCGCGCCGATCTGGGCGGTCGGGATCGGCTGGTCGGTCTTGATCCTCGACGCCGTCGACGGCCGCGTCGCGCGGCGCGAGGGCACGGCGGGCCCGGCCGGCGCGTGGCTGGACATGGAGAGCGACGCCATCTTGATCACGACGGCCAGCCTCAACGCCTACGCCTGGCTCGACGTGCCCGCCTGGATCTTGCTGTGCGGCTTGGCCCGCTACCTCTACGTGGTGACCTTGTGGCGCTGGCCGGCGCATGGGCACATCCCGCGCGCGCGCTGGGGTCGCATCAGCTTTGGCCTGGGGGCCGCGCTGCTGGTCAGCTTGCCCTTGCTGCCTCCGAGCTGGCGCAACTTGGCCGCGGCCTTGGTCTTCGCCAATACGACCTGGTCCTTTGGTCGCTCCTTTTGGTGGAGCTACGCCCGCCCGACTCTGCCCTAGGCGAGACCGCCGAAGCTCGCGGGATCCAAGGCCGCAGCGAGCTCGTCGGCAGCTTCGGACCAGCTGCGACGGCGCCGTCCCTCCCACGCCCGCTGCACACGCGCGGCCAAGCTGGCGGGCGCGTGCGCGGCCTCGTCGGCCAAATGGAGCAGGGCGCGGGCGAGTGACCTGGCGTGGGGATGCAGTACCCCGACCGCGGGGTCGAGGGATCCATCGTTAGCCTCGCGCAGGTGCATCGCGCTCGCCCCCGCGTCGAGGGTGAGGATGTAGCGCCCGCGCGCGCGCGCCTCGGCCAAGGCCAGGCCATAGGACTCCATACGCGAGCTCGAGACGAAGACCTGCGCGTCGGCGTAGCGCGCCTCGAGAGCCCCGGGCGCGAGGGTGCCGGCGAACTCGATGCGGCCGCGCAAGGCGGGGCTTTGCTCGACGCGGGCGGCCAAGGCGGCAGCGTGATCCGGATCGACCGAGGCCGCGCCAACGATCGTGCCGCGCCAAGCTGAGGCCTCGGCCACATCGAGGCCCTCGAGCAGCGCCTCGAAGCCCTTGCCCGGCACGAGGTTGCCGACGGCCAGCCACCGCAAGGGAGCGTCCGCCTCGACCGCGGGTGGCCCAAAGCCGGCCGGAGCCAAATCGCAGCCCGGCTCCAGCTCGAGCCGCGACTGCCTCTCCACCCCCAAGTCGGCCAGCGCGGCCGAGATGAAGGGGCTCGGTGAGACGAAACACTCGCGGGCCGAATGCGGCGCGCCAAAGACCTCGGCTTCGACCGGATCGAGCTCCTCGGGGCGGGGTGCCCGGCCCAAGCGCACCGAACTCGGGAGCCAGTGCACCAGCCAAAAAAGGCGTCGCGACGCATCCCCGGCCAACCAAGCGCGCAGCGGCGAGGCCATGTCGTAGTAGAGCGAGTCGACGACGAGGGTCCGCGATGCGAGCCAGGGATCCTCGCGGGTCAGGCGACGGACACGCAGGCCTCGCGCTTCGAGGGCCGCGATCATGCGCGCGTTGTAGCGGTCGCCCCCGGTCACGACCTCGGCTGCCACAAAGTCGGGGCACAGCCAGGTCGGCACCGCCTCAGGCCTCTCGATCCACCGCGACTTCGCAGTCGACGAGGACGTCCTCACCGAGTCGAAAGCTCGCCGAGCGCAGCCGCAGGGCCTCGCTGAGCGTGTCGATCGGCGCGAGGTTCAAGGCCGTCTGCCCCGAGCCCAAGACCACGGGCGCCACCGTGATCTGCAGGCGATCGAGCTGCCCTTGCTGCAAGAAGCGAGAGACCGTGTCGCCGCCGCCTTCGATGAAGATGCGCGACAAGCCACGGGCGGTGAGCGCCTCGACGATGGCCCGCGCGCACAAGCTGCCGTCGGGCTCGGCTTGGAACTCGATCAGCTCGACCCCGGTGGGCAGGCGGGGCCCTTCGCGTCCAGCCGCGGCGAGCAACAAGGTCGGCGCGCCGGCGTCGGCGAACACCCGATGGCGCATCGGCAAGCGGCGACGCGCATCGATGACCACGCGGACCGGGTTCGGCCCCTCGCACAAGCGGGTGGTCAGGCGAGGGTCGTCGAGCTCGACCGTGCGGGCGCCGACGAGCACCGCATCGAAAAGCGCACGCAGGCGATGACCGTGCTCGAGATCTGCGTCGCCGGTGATCCACTGCGAGTCGCCGCTGTGAGTGGCGATGCGGCCGTCGAGACTCTGGCCGAGGTGCGCGAGTACGAAGGACTCGCCGGAGGGCCGGGCCAAAAGGGGCACATAGATGTCGAAGAGTTGGACCGAGGCGGGAGACAAGGGCCGAGCTCGCACGGGCCGCCAGGCGCGAGGCGCTGCCGTGTCCAGCGAGATCCATGCGTCGCCGGGAGCGCGCGAGAGGGCGCCACCGTGATCGAGTCCCAAGGGCCCGGACTCGAGCGGCGTCGAGCGACACGCGAGCAGCAAGCGCCACGCCGCCGCGAGCTCGAGTTGCTCCGTCGCGGCTCCCGTCGTCACTCGCGCGGCCGCGCCCTCGGGAAGCGGTGCCATCCGAGCCGAAGTCTACACGAGGCCGGTTCCCCCGCGTCGACCCCGTGTTAAGGTCGGCGCGGGTTTCCGACCCGAGCGCGACCGTGTCCGAGCCGTCAACGACCGAGCCTCACAGCGCTCGCCGCATCTGGATCGCCTTCGCGCTGCTCCTCGTGGCCTATGAGCTGGCGCCCACCGTTCGGCCGCGCGGTTTTGCCTTGGCGCTCTTCCGGCCCAGCCTCGATCCCCTGCTCTTGCTCGCGCTGGCCTGGTGGTCTCGACGATGGCCGCGGGCCCGAGCGTGGCGCGCGCTGTGGATCACCTGGCTGGTCGCGCTGGTGGTCTTTCGCCTCGACTACATGATCTTCTTTTTGCTGATGCGCCAAGAGCCCTTGCTCTACGACCAGCTCTACATGCTGCGTCACGCCTGGGTGCTCATCGGCGACCTTTGGAGCGTGTGGATGCTGCTGGCCTTGGTGGGCGTCGGGCTCGGGGTCGTCGGTCTGGTGTACGCGACACGCTGGACCCTGAGTCGCGTCTTCACCGAACTCGACGCGATGCCCGAGGCCACCGTGCGGCGGCGCCTGATCGCCATCGTCGGCGCGGCCGCGGCCGGCTTCGCGTTGCAGTCCACCCTGTGGGGCTGGTCCCCCGAGCGCCCGGTCCAACGCATCGTTCGCTTCGACACCGCCCGCCTCGCGACGAACGTGGCCCGATCGCTGCGCTTGTACCGATCGATCCGCAGCGGTCTGCGCGAGTCGCCCTACCTCGCCTACGCCGAGATCGAACTCACCCGCAAACCCGATGTCCGCTTGATGCTCGTCGAGAGCTACGGCGCGATCGTGGCCGAGCACGCCGAGCTGGCCCCCTGGTGGCGCGCGCGCATGAGCGAGCTCGAGTCGCGTCTCGAGGCGCGCGGCTGGTTCATGGCCAGCGCCTACGCCCTCGCCCCGGTGAGCGGGGGGCGCTCCTGGTTGGCCGAAGCGAGCATCGTGACCGGTGTTCGCGTGCGCTACGAAGCCGAGTTCCACCAGGTCCTCGATCGCGTCGACGAGGTCCCCAACTTGGTGAGCTTCTTCGCGGCGCAGGGCTATCACACGGTCAGCCTCGCTCCGGCCGACCGTGCGCGCGCCGGCGTCCCCGAGGTGAACTACTACGGCTACGACCAGCGCATCGACTTCGACGACCTCGACTTTCGCGGCCAGGCCTGGGGCTGGGGCATCGTGCCCGACGACTACAGCGTCAACATGGCGCAGCACGAGCTCATCGACCACGCGGCCGGCCCCCTCTTCTTGGACGCGCATCTCGTCACCTCGCACGCACCTTGGCTGCGGGTCCCCTCCGGACTCCACGAGGACTGGCGCGAGTGGAGGCGAAGCGACGCCCCGCCCCTCGAGCCCGACGCCGACCGAGAGGCCCACCAAGCACTGATGACCGGCATGCGTCGGTTCAAGCGCCAAGACGACTCGAAATACCTCTACGAAGGCGAGATCGACGAGCTCAAGCTCTCCTTGTTTCGCAACGCGATCGACTATGAGTGGAAGGTCCTCAGCCAGCTGCTCGAGGGCCTCGAGGGCGACAGCTTCGTGGTGGTGATGGGCGACCACCAACCGCCCCTGGTCACCCCCGAGACCGCCAACTTCGCGGTCCCCGTCCATGTCTTCGCCCGCGACCCCGCCTTGCTCAGCGAGCTGCGCGAGCTCGGCTTCGTCGGGGGCCTCGTCCTCGAGCCGGCGGCCGCCCCCATCGTCTCGCACCAAGGCTTGCTCTCCCTGTTCGTCCGCAACTTCGCCGCATGCTGCTCCGACATCGACACCGACCAGTTACCCCCTCTCCTTCCCGAGGGCGTCAGCTTCGAACGCGAGGCCCCACGGTGAGCCGCCCCCGTCGCCGCGTCTGGGTCGCCTTGACCTGTCTGAGCTGCGCCGGACCGGCGGCGCCCGCCAAGCCCACGGCCGCGCCCAGCTCGGGGCCGAGCGCAGGGCGCGAGAGCTTCGTCGAAGACCCGGGCGTGAGCGCCTCCCCGACCGTGGCCCCGGCACGATTCGAGGTTTTCGGCAACCTGAGCGCGACTTGTGTCGCCCCCCTCGACGGCCCGGTCCGCTGCCTGGGCTACAACGGCGAATCCCAGCTGCGCAGCGAAGGCCTGCGCCTCGAGGAGTTCGTCGCCAGTGATCGCTTCACCCCCGAAGACCGCGACCGTCACCTCGGCAACAGCCACGCCTGCGCCGTCGATCCGAAGGGGCAGGTGCGTTGCTGGGGCAGCTCGCTGTGGGGCAAGCGCGGCGACGGCTGCAACTTGGGCCGCGACGGCATCGAAAGCTGCGACGGCACCGCGATGGATCCGGCGCGCTCGAACCAGACCGTGACGCAGCTCGAGAGCCTGCCGCCGATCGCCGCGCTGGCCGGCGGTTGGGACCACACCTGCGCCCGCAGCGAATCGGGCGAGGTCTGGTGCTGGGGCGCGAACATCGACCACGAGATCGCCCGTGAAGACGGCGACTTCTACGCCCGGCCCGAGCGCGTCGATCTGCCCAAGGCGACGCAGCTGGCGGCCGGGGCCCACCACAACTGCATCCTCGACGAGGCCGGCGCGATCTGGTGCTGGGGCCACGCGTCGATCGCCGGCCGCGAGTCGGGCACCGGAGACATGTTCCCCCCCGAGCGCATCCCCGACGCGCCCGCCGGGCGCCTGAGCATGACCCCCTGGGGAGGCTGTAGCGCCGACACCGAAGGGCGCGCCGCATGCTGGGGCGAGCCGAACATCGACGAAGGCGGAGCCTTCGCCGTGCAGGAAGGCTGGAAGCTGCGCGGCCTCGACCGCATGGTCGGCGCCAACGACTACAGCTGCGGCCTCGCCACCGACGGCCAGATCCACTGCTATGGCACCGACGTCCTGTACATCGACGGCGGCGTGAGCGAAGACGACTTCGAGTGGGGCAGCCCCAAGCTCCCCTTCGCGGACCCCGTCGTCGGCCTCGTCGGCCTTCACTCCGCCGCCTGCGCCTGGAACGCCCGCGGCCAACTCGCGTGCTGGGGCGAATGGCTCCCCGGCCGCGACGAGGACGACGCACTGCCAAAGGGCGTGAGCTTGGTGGACTACGCGGTGGTGGAGCCGGAAGACCCGGCCGACTAGTTGTCCCGCGCCCCTTCGCGGATCCACGTGCGGATCAACTGCGCCTCTTCGGCCGTGACGCGCTCGGGGTGCAAGGGCATGGGGGCGCCGAGTCCCTCGGGCAGGTCCAAGCTGGCGACCTTTTGGTAGAGCACGCTTTGGTCCGGGTCGCCGGGGATGACGCGGGTGCCGCCGACGTTGGCCGGGACGTTCACCACGCCCTCGCCCGCCTCGAAGGGGTCGACGAGGTTCGGCCCATAAAAGGCCTCGGCGTAGTGGCAGTAGGCGCACTTGCCCGCCTTCGAGCCGAGGGTCGCGCCGTCGCCGAAGATCAAGGTGATCCGTTCGCGATAAAAATCATCGTCGTTGGCCCCGTCCAAGATCCACTGGCGCAGATCGGCGAGCTCCGACTCCGTCACGCGGGGCAAGTGCAAGGGCATCGGGTTGCCCTCGATGTGGGTGTCGTAGTCCGTGCGCTCGATCTTGAGGACGAGGGCGCTCGCCTCGGGATCCCCGGGCACGACCAAAAAGGGCTTGGTGGAGTCGGGCCAGCTGTTGGGTCGGTTGACGATGCCGACTTCGGGGTCGAAGGGTTGGGTGAGATCCACGTCGACCGCGTTGTCGGGGTGGTGGCAGGCGTTGCACTTCTCCGAGAAGATCGGGGCGACCTCGGCGCGGAAGCTCACCGTCGCCTCGCCCGTCTCGATCTCCGCCTCGCTGCTCTCGGCGCTCGCGCCCTCACAGCCTAGGCTCATCGCCGCCAAGATCGACAACAAGGTGCGTGGGCGGTCAGCGAAGCGGAGCACGTCCGGCAAAGTCTACCTGAGTCGCCTCGAAGGCCAGCGTCCCGGCCGCGAGTTGGGCCCGGCGCCGCGAGAGCCAAGCCTCGAGGCGCTCGGGACCCAAGGCGGCACCCACGGCCGGCTCGCACTCGACCGTGTCCAAGATGAAGCCGACGAAGCGCGACTGCGGGCGTGTGGCCGGGCCGGGAGAGACCCGCTGATCCGCGGGCCCCTCGGCGTCGATCTCCGCGCCGCTTTCGAGCAGGGCCCGACGCAGGGCGGCGGCGTGGCGCGGGCCGCCACGGGCGCGCATGGAGCCATGGTAGGCGGACCACACGGCCGCGTCGTCGGCGTGGGCCGGGGCCACGCGGGTCTCGCCGGCGAAGGTTCCCGTGAACCAGTAGCGGGCCCCGGGGGCGACGCGCGACCACAGTCGAGGGAGCAGCGTGCCTTCATCGACCAGATCCCAAAAGCTGTGTGCGAGCACGAGGTCGGCCCTCGCCGTCTCGGCGCTCGAGAGCCAGTCTTCGAGGCGCGCTTCGACGAAGCGAAGCTCGACCGACACTTCGGGTCCGCGGATCTGCGCCCGGCCCGGTGCGCCTTCGAGACGCAGGCCGAGCTCGGCGACGGCCTCGCCCAGCCAGGCGTGCGCCCGCGCAGCCGCCCCCCGGTCGGCGTCGAGCATCGTATAGCGAGCACGGCGCAGCGTACCCGCGGCCAACAAGCGCACGAGCATCGTCCCGATTCCGGCGCCGAGCTCCAAAAGCGAGGGCTCGGTGATCGCGGCGAGATGCTGGACGCAGAACTCGCGGGGGGTCGCGGCGAAGCTCGCATCGTCGACCACCCGCTTGGCCGCCAGATACGCCACGTAGTCGAAGCCGGCTGCGCTGCCGGTGTGCGCGTCGCTCATGCGGGCTCCTTTTCGAAGACGAGGCAGCGGTACTCGAGCAGCCCGCGACGCAGGCAGCTTTGCAGGGCGTCCCCGCCTTCGAGGTTGCCCCAGCGCGGATGTCGGAGCTTCAGTCCACCGAGACCGCGCACGAGCAGACGGATCGCGCGGTCTCGAGGGCGCCCCAGCTCGAGCCAGGGCGTCCAGCGCTCGTCGCTGCACGCGCGCAGGCCATGGCGAGCGGCGAGGTGGACCAGCGCCTCCGGGCGAAGGAGGCTGGAGACGCGCCAACCTCGACGAAAGCGCTGCAGCAAGAGGGCCTCGGCGCGCGAACGAGGGGCGCGTCCCAGGCAGTCGTCGACCAGCACGAAGCGGGCCCCCGGGCGCAAGCGGGTGGCGACATGATCGAAAAAGGCATCGGGGTCGCGGCCGTGGACGAAGGACTCGATCGCCCACGCGAGGTCGACGTCGCTCGCGCTTCGGGCCGCTTTGCAAAAGTCGCCGACGTGGACTTCGGCCCCTGCCTGCGCGCGCAACTCCACGCGCGCAGACTCGGCTTGCCGAGGGCTCGCGGTGATGCCCTCGAGGGTGCGTCCCGGCGCGGCCAAGGCCAACAAGCTCGCGCCTACGCCACAGCCCAGATCCAAAAGTCGCAGCGCGCCCTCACGCGGCGTCGGTAGCTCGCGTGCGATGCGAGCGTGCACCCAGGCAAAGGCCTGCGCGCGTGTGTGCACCCCGGGCCCCCACACCGCGCGGTGGATGACCCGCTGCTTGGCGCCTTGTCCCCAGCGCAAGAAGGAGGCGGTGTTGCGATCGTAGTAGTCGCGGACGCGCGGGGCGGGGCTTCGCGAAGCGTCCTTCGAGGCCGCGCCGGACATCGAGCCTTTGTACCACCTCGGTGAGGGGCCATCGGCGAGGTACTCGCCGGCGAGCAGGGTCGAGCTCAGCGCTTTTCGATCTTGCGCTTCTTGTTCTTGTCGTCGAACCAGCTGCTCGACAAGCGGCGCTCGAGGCAGCTGGCGAAAAGGCAGTCGCGCAGGGTGTTGTTGCGATAGGTGACCCCACCGTGCTCGGTGCCCGTGCGCACGAAGACCACCCGCCCGCGGGTGAACTGGGCGCGGGTGAGCTGCCCCTCTTTTTTCTCGTGGTGGTAGGTCAGGCCTTCGGCGTCGAACTCAGCCATGAGTTCTTCGGACTGGGCCGTCGGCTTCTCACCCGTGTAGTAGCAAACGAGCTTGTGGCGCTCCGAGCCGCTTTGATCGCGCCGCTCGAGCACCCAGTCTCGGTAGACGTGGCGCTCGCCGTACAGGGCGTCGAACAAGTAGACCTCGTTGATGTTGAAGCTGCCGTGCTTGAGGCACTGGGCGGCGACGTAAAATCCGCCGGAGTGGGCGGAGACCACGACCTTGCCGATGCGGGCGGCGTCGGGGATGGCCGCGTCACCGAGCTTGGCCCGCACCTGGGGCAGCTGAATCGCGCGGCGCACCTCACCCATGAACTTCACGAAGCCGCGGGGCCGCGCCAGCTTGCCGCCGCTCGAGTCGCTCGCGTTCACCGGCCCTTGGGGCACGATCAAGATCGCGTTTTGCTTGCTCTCGAGCAGCTGCTCGCGCAGGTGGTCCCGCTTCATCGCCACGATGGCCGTGGTGCGATGCCCATGAAAGTGCACGACGGCGTCGACCTTTTGGGAGCTCGGCGTGCGGTAGTGGTGCGGGATGTAGACCCAGGTGGTGTCGTCCTCGTAGGACTCGCCCTTGCTGGGGAAGGGCCCGTTGTCGAGGCCGAGCTCGATGAGCGTTCCGGATTTCTGGCGCTCGATGGAGCGCACCGTCGTCTCGGCGCGCGCGAGCCGGGCGCGTCCGAGCACGGGCGCGACGGCGGCCGCACCCAGCGCCAAGCTGGCGTGGCGGACGAATCGGCGTCGGGTCAGTGGGTCGCGGCTCATCGACGGATCTCAGATGTCAAAGGTCCGGGCGCGACGCAAGTTCAGGTCGCGCGGCCCTTCGACGCGGACGCGGCCCAGATCGTCATTTTCGACCCAATTCGCAGCGAGCGCGGCGATCTCGACCCTCGGCCCGCAGCTCGGCGAGTCCCTTGGATCGGCCCTCGAGCCCCAAATTCGTCGCTTTAGGGCGAGGGCGCCGGAGACTCCGAGTGTGCGGCGCTCGCGCGGGCTCCCGCGCCGCCCGAGGCCCCACCCGAAGCAGGCTTGCGGGTGGCCAGCTGGAGACAAGAACCCGCGCGCTTGCGGTAGCCGATCTCGAAAGGCAGCGGCGCGACGTCCTTGCGGCTCGCGTAGGCCTCGGCCAAGCCCGACTGAAGCTCCTCGAAAAAGAGGGTGTTCACGTGCGTGAAGGCGCCGTAGAGGCGGACCGTGTGACTGACCTCGAGGCGCGAGTAGGCGATCCCCGACTCGTCTTGGAGCAGGCTTCGTGCGTTGCGCAAGATCGCATCGCGGATGAAGGCGAAGTTGCTCTGCTGCATGAGGTGCGAGGCCGCCTTTACGAACACACGCTCGCGCGTCATGCGGTCGAGCCACTGCATGTGGTCCTTGCGCTCGACCAGACGACGGTCGCCCAGGTTCATGCGCACGTAGTCCAAGGTCACTGCGCGCCCGGAGCTTCGTTCGACGAGATGCAAGCGCACTGAGTCCCAGGTGCGCAGGCGAGCACGGTCGCCGGGATCGGTGACGACCTGCGCGTCGGCGTCGACGCGAATCGGCTCGACGCGCTCGACCAAAAAACCCTCGCGCGCGGCGAAGGCCATGAGCAAAGGCGTGAGGCCCTTGACGGGCTGGTCGTGCCCGAAGCGATCGTTCATCTGCTCGGTGATGAAAAAGCCCTTGCGCGTGAAATTCTCGAACACCGTCCCGAGTAAGTCGAGGGCCTCGTCGAGCTCCTTTTTGCGCAGCTGCTCCGGGTGCAGGGGCGGCCCGGCCTTTTGCATCGCCACCAGCACGTAGCGCTCGGCGCGGGGGTAGAGGCGGTGCACGGTCGAGAAGTCCGGCCCCGAAAAGGGGTAGAAGATCGTGTCGCCCGCTGCGTGTGCGAGCTCGGCCTCGGACCAGGCGAGCATGGGGGCTCCGATCTCCTGCTCCCAGTCCGACCAACCCGGAGCGACGGACTCGGCGTAGCGCGACAAGCGACGCGCGGCGTCGTCATCGAGGCCAGCTGTCGGCGCCCCCAGCCCGGCCAAGCGCGCGGCCGCGATCGAGTCGGCCGTCTCTTCGAGGGTCGGCGGCGGCGTCTCGGAGGGCGCCGTCGGCAAAAAGAAGTCGGGCGCCCCCGTGGCCGGGGTAGCGACGGGTGGGGCCGGACGGGGGGCCGGGGCGGTCGGCGGCGGCGCCTCGGGGCGACACCCGAGCACGCCGAGCGCCAGGGACACGGACAGCCCGACGACGCGACGCGACCAGAAGTTCTTGGCGCGCATCGGTCTCATGCGACGCGAAGCCGCAAGCCCCCTTCGACGAGCTCGAAGCTGGCGGGCAAGCGCCCCGGCTGCTCACCGTCGATGTCGAGCAAGATCTCCGTCCCCGGCAAGACCGGCTCGAGCTCGACCCGGGTCGTGCGCCCGACCTCGAGACCCGGATGCCCGAGGTGCTTGCCCTTGAAGACCTTGCCCAAGACCTTGACGACCTCGAACTTCGTAAAGCCCGGCAACAAGATCGTGTCGAGCTGACCATCGTCGAGCTCGGCTTCGGGGCAGGCCCACATGCCCGCGCCGAAGTACTGGCCGTTGCCGATGACGAGCAAGCTCAAGTCCACCTCGCGCGAGTCCCCCGAGGCGTAGCGCAGACGCACGCGCCGGTTCTCGTAGGTCACGATGCCCTTGAGCGAGGCCCACACATAGGTCGCCGTGTTTCCGAGGGCGCGGCCGGCCTCGTTGACGTAGCGATCGACGAGGCCACTGATGCCCACCGAGGCGATGTTCAAGAAGGGCCGCGTCACCTCGCGCCCCATGTGGTCGACGAAACGCGCGACGCCGTAGTCGATGCGCCGGATCGGTGCGCGACGGAGCCGCTCGACTTGGGCATCGGGCTCGCGCACGCCGAACATGCGCTGAAAGTCACCACCGGTGCCGCTCGCAACCACGCCCAAGACGGCCTCGGGAAAGCGGTTCTTTCCCTTCGTGTCGCAAAAGCCTCCGAGGACTTCGTTGTTGGTTCCATCTCCCCCGACGCTGACGATCATCTCGGCTCCGTCTTCGAGGGCTCGACGCGTCAACTCCGTGGCGTGTTCCGGTGCCTCGGTGATCCGCACCCCGAGCTCGGGCCAGTGCTGGCGCAAACGCTGCTCCAACGCAGACCAACGCCGACCGCAAGCGCCGTTGCTCGCGCGGGGGTTGACCACGGCGACGACGCGGCGCGGCTCCGTCTCGCCAACGGGGGCTTGCGACACCGGCGCGAAGGTACCCCAAGGGGGCCTGCGTTTCCATCTCGACACAATTCGGTAACATCCAAGGCACATGCTGCGCGCTTGCCTTGATCCCTCGCTCCGCCCCCTTCGCGGCGGCCCATTTGCTCTTTTGATGTGCGTGGCGCTCGGCGGCAGCGCGTGCGCGGACGATCCCTCGGGCGAGGGCGAAGTCGGCAGCGAAGGCGAGACCGGCGAGACCGGCGAGACCGGCGAGACCGGTGAGACCGGTGAGACCGGTGAAGACGAGGGCGGGCTGCCCCCGACCCTGCCGCCCCTCGACGCGGCCCCACCGACGACGCGTGACATCCGCTACGTCCCGGCCCTCCCCGTGCAAACGCCGCAGACCGACGAGGACCCGCGGGTCCCCGCGGACCGCGACAGCTTGTTGGCCATGGGCTACGGCGACGTCGACGAGGTCGCCGGCGATCCGGTCGCGGACCGCACCCTCGACGGTGGCAACGCGCCCACGCCCGGTAGCAACCCGACCCGACTGAGCCGCTTCATCCATCTCGCCGACGTCCAGCTCACCGACGACGAGTCCCCCACCCGCGTCGCCTCGGTCGACTCCCCCGGGATCATCTCGGCGTCCTTTCGTCCGCAAGAGACCTACGCCTGCCACGCCTTGGCCGCGACCATCCGCACCATCAACGCCTACGACGCCGAGGACCCCTACGACTTCGTAATCCTGGGCGGCGACAACGCCGACAGCGCGCAGCGCAACGAGCACACCTGGTTTCGCGACCTGCTCGACGGCGGCGTCGAGGTGCACTGCGACTCGGGCGACGACGACGATCCGATCGCCGGCGAGAACAACGACCCCAAAGACCCCCTCGTCTCCGAGGGCCTGCGCCCGGCTTGGCGTTGGGTGACGGGCAACCACGACATCTTGGTGCAGGGCAACTTCACCTTGGGTCCCAAACGCCTGGAGGCCCTGGGCGATCAATCGACGGGCGGCACCCGCGACTGGTCGATGCCCGGCGGCCCCGTGGTCACCGGAACGGTGATCGCGGATCCCATGCGCGAGCTACTCGACGAGGTCGCGGTGATGAACCTGCTGCTCGAGACGGGCGACGGGCACGGCATCGACGCGGCGGCAGTCGAGCACGGCAAGGCGGAGTACGCCTTCGACGCGGGCGACGATCTGCGGGTGATCGTAATTTCGACGGCCGCAGCTACCGGCGCGGCCACCGGCGTGTACAGCCAAAGCCAGGTCGACAACTTCTTGCGCGACGCCCTCGACATGGCCGAGGCCGACGGCAAGTACGTCATCATCACCTCACACCACGGAGCCAGCTCCCTGGACGACGGCTCGGGTCTCGGGGGCACGATGGTCGCCGACGCGCTGACCGGCCCCCAGTTCATCGACCTGCTCGGCGAGTACCCCAACGTGATCATGCACCTGGCCGGCCACTCCCATGTGCACCGCGCCCAGCCGCTGACCGCGAGCTCCGGCCATGTCTTTTGGGAGCTCAAGACCGCCGCCATCGCCGACCACCCCCACCAGTTTCGCGAGGTCGAGATCTGGGACGAGGACAACGGTTTTTTGAGCATCCGCGGCCTCGCCTTGGACTACAGCCTCGAAGGCGACGACATCTCGGCCATGCACCGCACCCTCGGCGTCATGGACCACAGCTCCGGCTGGAACCCCGACGACGGCATGGGCAGCGCCGCCGACCGCAACGTGCGGCTGTGGTTCCCCAAGCCCTGAGCGGGCGACGCGAGGACACGGGGCTCTGCTAGGCTGGGGACATGGGGGCCCGCCTCTCGACCCTGCGATGCACGCTCGCCCTGCTCGCGCTCGGCGTGGCCTGTGAGCCCAAGCCGGATCCGTCGGCGGCGGCCTCCGGCGGCCAAGCCCAAGCTGCCCCGAAAGCCGAGGCCAAAGCCGGGGCCGAAGCCAAAGCCGAGCCGGCATCCCCGCCCGCGTGGGACTTCGCCTGGGTCGGCGAGCTCCCCGAGCCGAGCTGTGCCCCGAAGGAGTGCGTGGCCGCAGGGCTCGAGCGCTACGACGAAGTGCTCGGGGCCGAAGACGATCTGCAAGTCCGGCGCGAGGCCTACATGATGCAGCGCAAGGCCTGTGCGGCCGGCGTCGCGGCGGGCTGCTACGAGCAGGCGATGCTCTTGGCCTCTGGCCTTCCCAGCGGCGACGAAGACCCCGAGCAACGCAAGGCGCGGCAAGTCGAGCTCTTCGAGCACGCCTGCACCGAGGGTTGGGGGCGGGCTTGCTACCGCCGGGGCGAAGACCATCACGGCACCCCGCAAGCGCACGAGTGGTACGCGCGCGCCATCGAGCTTTACACGCCGGCGTGCGAGGGCGGAGACGCGGCGCAGTGCAGCTTGCTGGCCTACTCGATCCAGCTCGGCCGCGGCGCGCCCAAAGACGCACAAAATGCGGCCCAGCTCTACGCCAAAGCGTGCCGGGGCAAGGACGCCTACGGCTGCGAGATGCACGGCCTGATGATCACGACCCCGGCCTCGCGTCTGTACATGGATCCGCCGGCGGCCATCCGCGACTTCGAGCGCGCCTGCGAGCTCGGCGCGCCCTACTACGGCTGTTACCAAGGCGGGGTCCGCCTCGCGCGTGGCCGCGGTCTGCCGGCCGATCCCGACGCCGGCATCGAGCTTTTGCGGGCCGGCTGCGCCGAGGGCGAGGCCGAAGGCCACAGCGACGCGCGGGCCTGCACCGAGCTCGAAGACCTGTGCCGCGAGGGCTTCGAAGCGGCGTGTAACTAGCCCGTGACCGGGCCGTAGGGCCCGACAACACACTCGGGGGTTCACAGCGGCACAACGCCGCCCTAGTCTCCCGGTGTCAGAAAGCGACCGCGTCCATGAGTCTTCGCATCAACGACATTGCCCCCGACTTCACCGCCAATTCCACCGCCGGCGAGCTCAGCTTGCACACGTGGATCGGTGAGGGCTACGCCATCTTGTTCTCTCACCCCAAGGACTTCACGCCGATCTGCACCACCGAGTTCGGCGCCGTCGCGCAGCTCGTCCCCGAGTTCAAAAAGCGCAACACCAAGGTCATGGGCGTCTCCGTCGACAGCGTCGAAGATCACGTGAAGTGGAAAAAGGACATCGAGGCCTTTGCCGGTGCCCCGGCCGACTTCCCCATCATCGACGACACCTCCTTGAAGGTGGCCAAGCTCTTCAACATGCTGCCGGCCGAGGCGGTGATGCCCGACGGCCGCACCGCGGCCAACAGCGCGACCGTGCGCACCGTCTACATCATCGGACCCGACAAGAAGATCCGCTTGATGATGACCTACCCGATGTCCGTGGGTCGCAACTTCGCCGAGATCCTGCGGGCCCTCGACGCGGTGCAGACCACCGACGCCGGGCCGGTGGCGACGCCGGCCAACTGGACGCCCGGCCAAGACATCGTCGTCTCGCCTAGCTTGGACGACGCGGCGGCCCGCGAAAAGTTCGGGGAGATCGACATCCGCCTCCCCTACCTGCGCTTCGCCAAGCTCTCGGCCGACTGAGCCTGGCCCGGCGACGGCCTCGCCCTCGCCCTCCGCCTGTCGTCAGTTGAGCAGGCGCGGGGGCGTCGGCGTTTCGGCCGCGAGGGCGTCGAGTTTTTCGAGCGCGATCGCCACCCGTTGGTTGTGCAGGTAGACCCACAAGGTCCCGAAGATGGCGTCGAAAGCGTAGACCGCGCCCAAGACCAAGGTCGCCCGCGGCTTGCCCAAAAAGACGACGGCCACGACCGAGACCAAGGCGATGACGGCCAAGATGCGCCCTACCCAGGTCTTGCCGGCGTACATGTGCACCATGCCCCAGGCCAAGAACAAGCCGATGACGATGAAGGCTTTGCGGTAGGGCTTGCGGCGCGCGAGCACGGCTTCGCGTGCGAGCTCTTCGGGGCTCTCGGCGTCCTCGTCTGCGTCCTCGTCCTCTTCGGGACCTTCGAGGCGCCGCATGGGCCCCCCGCGCGGCTCGTCCTCCTCGTCGAGTTCGCCGAGCCCTTCGTCGTCGAGCGGGCCGACGATCTCCTCGGCGATCGGGCGGGCCCGCGCGTAGTCCTCGGGGTCGACCAAGACGCGCATCGGTGAGAAGGCGCCGAACATCCCGAGCGCGCCGCGCTGGTGCTCACCTTCGATGAAGGGGTGGATGCCGCGGGCTTCGAGGGCGCTGCGTAGCAGCTTCGCGTGCAAGACGTCGTGCGCCGTGCACAAAAATACGAAGCCGGCGGGCATGCGCAGAGCTTACACGCCGTCGCAGTAGGCGACGCCGGGGATCTGGTTGCTCGGCGTGCACAGGCTCAACCCCTTTTGCACGGTGCAAGATCCCCAACACTCCAGGCTCGAACTGCACGCTGCGCCGGCGCCGCCCAGCGCTTGGCAAAGGCCGGTCTCGCCGTCGTCCCCGAGCTCGCAAAAGTGTCCGCTTGCGCAGGGCAAGCTCGTACCGCTGATGTCGCAGTTGTCGCCCACGCCCGCGCCGGCGCTGCAGCTCGATTCGAAGCACAATCCCGAGGCGCATTGCGACGACGCATTGCATGCGCTGCCGTTGTCCAAGGGAATGGTCGCGCAGTTGTTGTTGACGCACACGAGCTCCATCGTGGCGTCACATTGCCCGTCGTCGTCGCAGCTCGCCCCGGGTCCGCCATCGGCGACGCAAACAGGCGGGCTCACGGAGGTGTCACACCAACCACCCGCGCACTCCTCGTACTCGAAGCTGGGGCACTCCATGCCCGGCGCGACCGAAGCCGTACAGCTGCGGATCGTGAAGCTGTCGTCCCACGCGCACCAGCCACTGGCGCAAGCTCGGTGATCGTCACAGTCGGCCCCGTTTGGCAGCGGCCCGTCACAGGTGCTCGTGTTCCAATCGCACCAGCCGACCTCGCAGTCGTCGTCGTTCCAACACTCGTCGCCGACGCCCCCGGGAGTTCCACAGCGACCGGTCACGCAAAAAAGGCCCTCGGGGCAGTCCTCGTCATCGCCGCAGCTCGATCCCGCGGCGCACTCGGTGCCTCCGCACAGCAACATCACGGGGTCACAGGCGAGACCCGGCGCACAACGAAGCAGTTCGGTACCCGGGGTCGGGTTCTCGGGATCCGAGAAGCTACAAGCGCCCCCTGCGGCCACCCCTTCGGCACAACGTCCGCTCATCCAGTCGCAGACCAAAGGCGAAGGACACTGGTAGTCGGCGAAGCAGGCCGTGCCCTCTTGCGCGGCCTCGATGCAGCGCCCCTCGGGCCCCACCCCCGAGCACAAGAGCCCCTCGGCGCACTCGGGAGAGCCCGTACGGCAGGCTTGGCCCTCGCCTTGGAGCCCGACGATCATCTTCGAGAGCTGGCAAGCCGAGTCGAGCTCGGGCAGCGGCGGCGGCACGCAGCGCTCGCCCTCGCCCGCGAAGAGCACCGGATTGCAGCTGCGCGCGCTCAGTTCCTCTGCGCACGCGGAGAGTCCGTCGGCGTCTAGACGCACGCGACCCTCGTCGAGGTCGTAGGCCAAGTAGGTCAAGAATCGGCCCAGACCCAAGTTGAAATCCGACGAGGGGATCGGGCTCGCGCCCGAGCTGCTGGTCAGCCAGATCTCTTCGACTCGGCTCACGCAGCTGTCGACGTCGGTGACCGCCCCGCCGAGCTGGTAGATCTGTTCGCGCCCGTCGCAACACGAGAAGAACCACTCACATTGCGCGACCAGCAGGGGTCGCACGGACTCGAGGACCTCGTCGTAGTCACCGTCGGTCTCCTTCGCCTCGCCCGGCTTGGCACCGCCACATCCGATCAACGAGATGGCGGCGAGGGTCAGCGCCGCGAGACCAGAGGCGCGATGGCGCGCTGCGAGAACGTTGACGCGAAGCGGGAGAGCCGAAGTACGGCGGAACATCGCGCCGAGTATCGAGCGACGGCGAAGCACGAGCAAGCGCAATCGCCGCGGCCGAGTGGCCGGTTGGCTCCATGCAATTGGCCATTGGACATCCGGGCCCGACCCTTTCCCTGCAGCGCCATTCGTGCCAATAGTGGCCAATGCCCCGCAAAAAGTCTCTGCAAAGCGAAATCGAGCGCGCCCAACGTGAGGTTCTGATTCAGCATTTGCGAAGCGCCCGGTCGACGACCCTCGCCGAGGCCGTGCAGATGGGCGACGGGCTGGGAAAACTGGCCGGTTCCTTGACCATGGGCGAGCTCCTCGATGGCGCCGCGAGCTCGGCCGCCAAGAGCCCCCGGGCCAAAGGACGCAGCTCCGCCTCCGGCCGCGGCTCGAAGAAGGTCGAGACGCGAACCCAAGCCGGGCGCGAGGCCTACGACGCCTTGGTCCTCGGCGCCATCCAAGGCGCCAGCGAGCCGATCGGCGCCGAGGCCCTTCGTCCCCAACTCGGCGGCTCCCCCGAGCAGCTGCGCGCCTCCTTGCACCGCCTCGTCGACGCCAAGTCGATCAAGCGCAAGGGCAAGGCCCGCGCGACCAAGTACACCGCGCGCTAGCGGCTCCCTCAGCCCACGAACTCCGGCGGCCGCCGAAGGTGCGCGGCCACGGCCACCTGCTCGGTCCCGACGACGGCCTCCCCCGCCCCGGCCTCGGGCGAGAGATCCAACAAGGTCCGGGCCACGCGCCGCAGTCGGTGTTGCGCACGCGGGCTGAGCTGCCGTCGGCGCGCCAGCTGCATCAAG
>JAUIJR010000546.1 GCA_030431075.1 Polyangia bacterium
GGGTGGCGTCCCGCGGACGGTCGTGGCGCAGCCCTTTCGCCGACGAGCGGCGGCTGACGCTCCCCTGTCTCGGTGTCTGTCTCGCCCTCGCGCTCAGCCGAGCACGACGGGATCCAGATCCACGCCCAAGGGGCAATGGTCCGAGCCCATCACCTGCGGCAGGTGGTAGGCCTCGCGCAGGTGATCGCGCAAGTTGGGGCTGGCCATCAGGTAGTCGATGCGCCAACCGACGTTGCGCTCGCGCGCGCCGCCGCGTTGTGACCACCAAGTGTAGTGCCCGCCTTCGGGCTGTTGGTGGCGAAAGCAGTCGACCCAGCCACCTTCGACCCACTGGTCCAAGTTGACGCGCTCTTCGGGCAAGAACCCGGAGGTCTTCACGTTTTGCTTGGGCCGCGCCAAATCGATGGCCTCGCGGGCGGTGTTGAAGTCGCCCATCACGATGACCTTGTAGCCGCCGCGGCGCTTGCGATCCGCCAGCTCGCGCACCGCGTCGGTGAAGGCGAGCTTGTAGGGCACGCGAGAGTTGTCGCGATCTTTGCCGTTGCCGTTCGGAAAGTAGACCGAGGCCACGAACAAGCGGCCGAAGCGGGCCATCAAAAAGCGGCCCTCCGCGTCGAACTCGGGCACGCCGAGCTTGCGGATCACTTGGTCGGGCTTGCGCCTCGAAAAGAGCATCACGCCGCTGTAGCCCAGGCGTTCGGCCGCGACGGTCTCACGGTGCCAGCCGGGGAGCTCCAAGATTTCGTCCGGGAGCTGGGCTTCGGTGACGCGCGACTCTTGCAGGCCGACGATGTCGGCGCCGCTTTGCTCGAGCCAGTCGATGAAGCCCTTTTTCGTGACCGCCCGCAGGCCGTTCACGTTCCAGGACAGTACGCGTAGAGGCTTTTGGCCGCGTCCCACTCCGCTCAACTCTCGCTCGCTGCGACCTCGGACTTGGCACTCAAGATCGCTTGAATCAAGGCTTCGGGGACCGGCTTGGACTCGCCCGTGCATGCCTCGCGGGCCAGGTTCCCCGCCTTGATGTATCCGTCCAAGAAGCACCGACACAGCGAGCAGGCTTCCATCTTCTCTTCGAAGGCCGACTTCAGGTCGACGGGGAGCTCCCCGTCGCAGTAGGCGCGCATGAAGTCGACGAACTCTTTGCAGTTCATGGCTGAGGCTCCACGGTGAGTTGGTTCTCGATCGCTCGCTTGAGCGCCAGTCGAGCGCGGTGCAGCCGTGTCTTGACGACGGTGGTCGACACGCCGAGGACTTCGGCTGCCTCGGCGGTACTCAACTCCTCGATGTCTCTCAAGATCAACACGGTACGCGAAGTTTCTGGGAGGCCATCGATCATACGGCGCACGCACTCGCGCGTTTCCTCGCGCTGAAGCAGGCCTTCGACGGCCCCCCAGGCGCGTCCCTCGCCCGGCAAGAACTGTCCGTCGTCGGTGTACTCGGGGCCAGCTTGGTCGAGCTCGACTTCGCCGGCCCGCCCTACTTTGCGCAAGCGACCCAAAGCGGCGTTGACGACGATCCGGTGCAACCAAGTCTCGAGGGCTGCCTCGCCGCGAAAGTCGGGGAGCGCACGAAAGGCGCGCATGAAGGCCTCTTGGACCGCGTCGTCGGCTGCGCTCTCGCTGCGAAGCAGGCGATTGGCGACCGCGCGCATCCGGGGCAGCTGGGAGCGGACCCAGGCCTCGGTCACGGCCGGATCTCCGGCGCGCAGGCTGGCCAGTAGCGCGTCTTGCGCCGGCCGCGTCGCCGGCGAAGTGGGATCGGCGCCCGCCACGGGGGCTCACCTACCACCCATGGATCCAAAGTTCACCCGCCGACGTAACCTTTTCGGCTGGGACGCATCCAACCCTTGGACACGGGCGAAGGCGCGGCCAAACCCGGGGAGCGAGAGCGATGATCACCAAGCAAGCACACGAACGCGATCGAGGGCTGGGTGCCCTCATGGCCCGCTATGTCGATGGCGACGAGCGGGCCTTTCGCGAGCTGCATCGTCGCTTGGAACCGCGCGTGCGCCAGTGGGTTCGCCGCAAGATCCGCGAGCCCGAGGCGGCCAACGACATCGTGCAGGCCGTCTTCGTCAAAGCTCACCTGGCGCGCGATCGCTTCGTCGTGGGTCCCGACAGCGACCCGGATCGAGCGGTGAGCGTGTGGTACGGCGCGATCGCCCGCAACGCGGCCATCGATGCGCTGCGCAAGATCTATCGCCGCAAGGCGCATGCGACCCAAGTCGGCCCGGAGCAGACGGGGGAGCAGTTCGAGCGTCTCGCCAGCGCCGAGCTCGACGCCGAGGCCCGCTTGGTCGCGGTCGAGGGACGCGAGGCCACACGCGCCATCGTGCGCCAGGCGGTCGCCGACCTCCCCCGCTTGCAGCGCGAGGTCCTCGAGATGCACAAGTTCGAGGGCCTGACGATGCGGGAGATCTCCGACCGCCTCGAAGTCCGCGAGGGCACCCTCCGAGTTCGCGCACATCGCGCATATAAAGCGCTGGCCGAGCGCTTGCGGCCGCTCTTCGGTGGCGCCACCCCCGACCCGGCCTAAGCCACCGAAACCGCGCCAAGCGCCCCACAGACGCGCTTATGCACCCGCCCGGAAGGCGTGTCGCGAAGAGCGGCGTACCTGCCCGGAAGGCGTGTCACCGCATCCTTTGCGCGACATCGCTCTTAAATTGAACTTGAAGTCAAGTTCCGAACGCGCCATTCTGAGCACGAGGCGAACACGCATGGCTCTCATCAAACTCAACCCCGAGTGGACGGCGCTGATGCGCCAGTACCAAGACGACCACCAAAACCCGGTCAACCAGGCCTGCCACACCGTCGGCATCCCGCTGATCGCCGCGTCCTTGCCCGTCGGTGCGACCATCGTCGGCCTGCCCGTGGCCGCGGCGATGTTCACGGTCGGCTGGGGCTTCCAGTTCGCGGGGCACTACTTCGAAGGCAAAAAGCCCAGCTTCGTCGACGACCGCCGCCAGATGTTGGTCGGCGCGATGTGGTGGACGAAGAAGGTGGGCCTGAAGCTGGTCGAGATGAGCGAAGACGAAGCGGCGCCCGAGGCCGCGGCAGACGAGTCCACGCCCGCCCGCGCCGCCTGAGCGCCGCCTCCCCCTTCGCGCGGCTCAGCCCGCGCGCAGCACGAAGGGATAGTGAATGGTCACCGGTGATCCGGCCGTGGCCACGCGCGGGAACTTCCAGCGGCCCACCGCCTTGGCGATGCACTGGCTGGTCTTTTGATCGCGCAGTGAGCTCTTGCCGACCGTCGACGAGGCCACCCGCCCATTGGGCATGATCACGAAGCTCACCTCGACGCGCCCCCCGAGCCCGGGGTTGCGCGCGAGCCCTTGGTTGTAACAGCCGCGCACCTCGTTGATGTGCGAGCGGACGATGCGACGCACCAAGGC
>JAUIJR010000547.1 GCA_030431075.1 Polyangia bacterium
CGGCATCTCGACGAGCTGCCGGAAGCTGGCGAAGCCGGTGCCAAAGTCGTCCATGGCCACCGAGATCCCCGAGGCGTGCAGGTTGTCGAGCACCACCCGGCAGCTGTCCGGATCGCTGACCATGGCCGTCTCGGTGACTTCGAGGCGCAGCTGCGCCGGCATGAATCCCGTGCGTTCGAGCGTCCCCGCCACCTCGCTGGCCAAGTTGGGGTCGTCGGCGCGCTTGCCCGAGACGTTGGCCGACAAGCTCATCGGCGCCGCGCCCCAGCTGACAAGCTCGCGGCAGGCCGCTTCGAGCACGTAGTTGTCGAGCTCGCCCACCACGCCGAGCTCTTCGGCCAGGGGCACGAACTCGTCCGGCCCCACGCGGCCCAAGGTGGGGTGGGTCCAACGCGAGAGCACCTCGAAGCCGTAGGCCCGCTTGCCCCGCAGATCCACGATCGGCTGGTAGACCAGGCGGATGTCCCCGCGGCGGATGGCCGGGCCCAGTGAGCCGGCCAAGGTCAACTGCCGCCGATCCTCTTCCATGAAAGAGGTCGAGAAGATCTTGGCGTCGGCGCTGGTCTTGCGACCCCCGCGTATCGCCGCGGCCTCGGCGTCGACGAGCAGCTGCTCCGAAGACACGTAGCGCGGCCGGGCGGTGGAGACACCGACGCGCGCCCGCAAGCGGACCTCTTGGCCCCCGAACAGGTGCGGGTGGGCAAAGAAGCGCTCGACGTCTCGCACCACGGCCTCGGTACGCTCGGGCGAGGTGATCTCGAGCAACACGCCGAGCTGCCCGCGCCCGATCGGCCAGATCCGCTCGCGCTCGCGGAAGATGCCTTCGAGCTTGGTGGTGACGAACTCGAAGACCTCTTCGGCCCGTCGGTAGCCAAAGGCCCCCGCCACCTTGTGCAACTCTTGAATTTCTACGAGCACCACGGCGTAACGCCGCTCACCGCGATCGATGGCCTCTTGCACGGCATCGACGAAAGCCGCGTGGCCCTCGGCCGGATTCCAACGCCGCGTGGTGGCGATGACGGTGCCGCTGGGCTCGCGTCGGAAGTCGGTGGTGACCATGCGGCCCCGGCCTCCCCCGCGCCGCCCGTAGTAACGCACGCTCACCCGCTCGTCGCTGTTGAGCGCCCGCATCATCGCGGCCTCGACCTTGGCTCGGTCGTCGCGCGCGACGGCCGTAACGAAGGGTTGGCCGTGACGCAACGGCGCCGCCATCCCGCGCAGGGTCTCCACCGCGCCGACCGCGAACATGACCGTCCCCTCGGGCGACACGCGCTCGATGCACGAACGGGTGTCACGCAGAAGCGGGGCAAGCTCGGCGGGGCGCTGGCCTGAACGGGGACTCATGGAGGATCATCGCCGAGTCCCTCGAGGGGCAGCCGATCGGCAAAGCAAGCGTAACACACCGGCACATAGCTCTCGTCGCCGCCGAGCTGAATCTGGTCACCCGACAAGGTGGGTTCGCCGCCCACCTGCCGCATGTTGAAGATCGCCTTGCGATTGCAAAACTGACAGGTCACCTTGACCTCTTCGATGCGGTCGGCGACCTCGAACAAGCGCCGCGCCCCCGGAAAGAGCCGGGTCCGAAAGTCAGTCCGCAGCCCGTAGCAGATGACGGGGAGGTCGAGTTCGCGCGTGATCCGGCGCAACTGGTCGACGAGCCCCGGGGTCAAGAACTGGGCCTCGTCGACCAGGACGCAGTCGAGCTCGGCGAAGTCGGCGTCGGCGAGCCGGCTATCGGGCTCGAGCAGCATGTCGGCCTCAGCGCGAAGTCCGCTGCGCGAGGCGATGTCCCGCGCGCCAAAGCGGTCGTCGAGGCGCGGCTTGACCAGGGCCACGCGCTTGCCTTGCTTTTTGTAGTTGTGGGCAACGGCGAGCAGGTTCAGCGTCTTGGCGCTGTCCATGGTGCCGTAGCGCCAGTAAAGCTTGGCCACGGCTCAACTCTCGTCGGCCGGCAGCAGTCCGATCTCGATGAGCCGCTGCTTGAGGTAGGCGTCGGCGGTGATCGGCTCCGGGTAGCGATCGGGGTTCGCCTCGCTCACGCACTGCGGCAGCGTCTCGATCGAGAAGTCCGAGTTGAAGTGCATGAAAAAGGGGATCGAGTAGCGCGACTGCCGGCACCAGGGCTCGGGCGGGTTGCGCACCTGGTGGGTCATCGAGCGCATCTGATGATTGGTGAGCCGCTGCAACATGTCGCCGACGTTGCACACGATGGTGCCCGGGATGGTGGTCACCGGAACCCAAGTCCCATCGTGACGCTTGATCTCCAGCCCCGGCTCACCCGAGCCCACCAACAAGGTGATGACGTTGATGTCCTCGTGGGCCGCCGCCCGCACGCCGGCCGGGTCGCCCTCGATCGGCGGATAGTGGATCGCGCGCAAGATGCTGTTGCCGTAGTTGACCCGCTCGGTGAACCACTCGCGCTCGAGCTCGAGGTGGGCGGACACGCCCCGCAAGACCTCCATGGCCGTGGCCTCGAGCTGCGTGAACAGGCCCTTGGCCACCTCCGAAAAGCCCGGCGCGTCGGCGTCCGGCCAGGGGTTCTCGCGGTACATCGAGGCGAGCTCGTGGTCCGCCGGCAAAGAGCGACCGACCTGCCAAAACTCCTTGAGGTCGACCTCTTCGGCGTCCTTGGCGTGCTCGACCCCAAAGGCCGTGTAGCCACGCGCGCCCCCGGCTCCTTCGAGGTGGTAGCGCATCTTCTTCTCGCGCGGCATGGCGAAAAAATCGCGAATGACCTCGTAGGCGCGCGCCACCAAAGCCTCGTCGACGCCGTGGTGCGTCAAGCCGACGAAACCGACGGTCGAAAAGCCCTCGCCGAGCTGCGCCGCAAAGGCCTCGGGATCGCTCGTGGCCAAGCGCATGTCGATGGACGGGATGCTGTGCGACACGGGAGAAGATCCTTATCACAGGGGGACTTCCCGCGAACCCCCGCTCAGCTCAGCGATAGGGATCCTGCTCCGGCGCGCGCAGGGCTTGGCGCGTACGGCCGATGAGCTCGAGGGCCTGCAAGAGGCCCTCGGGTTGGGGCCTCGGATGGGCCTCGATGGGGGCGGGGCCTTCGGCGGCGAAGCGGGCACTGATCTGGGCTTGGAGCCGGGTGACCAGGACCTCGAGCTCGCCGACGCGATCTTCGAGGCGACCACGCGAGTGCGGGTCGAGGCTCTCCGCGGCGCGGCGGGCCCGCCCCAGGGTCTCGAGGGCCATCCGCTCGAAGCGGGCATGACGATCGAGCAGGCCCTGGGCCCAACCTTTGCTCGACAGGCTCGAGGCCACCCGCACCTGCCACCACAGCGCGTCGAGGTCGCGGGCCATGGGCAACAAGCGCTCGAGCTCGATGGCCAGGATCTCGAGCGCCCCGTCGAGGCGCGTGCGCGGCATGTGGTCGGAGCT
>JAUIJR010000548.1 GCA_030431075.1 Polyangia bacterium
TGTAGGCGTGCGCCCAGTCGTCGGCCATCACCGCGGCCGCCGTGTGCGGCGCGTGCTTGAGGGGGTTGTCCTCGCGCGACCAGGTCTCGGCTTCGACCTTGGCGATCTCTTCGCGGATCGCGATCATTGCGTCGCAGAAGCGATCGAGCTCGGCCAGCGACTCGGACTCGGTCGGCTCGATCATCAAGGTGCCGGCGACCGGAAAGCTCATCGTCGGCGCGTGAAAGCCGTAGTCCATCAGGCGCTTGGCCACGTCTTCGGCCTCGATGCCCGCGCTTTGCTTGAGCGGCCGCAAGTCCAAGATGAACTCGTGGGCGACGCGACCTTCGCGGCCCGCGTAAAGCACTTGGTAGTGCGACTCGAGGCGCGTCTTCATGTAGTTCGCGTTCAAGATGGCGACCTGCGTCGCCTCTTTGAGTCCGCGCGCGCCCATCAAGGCGATGTAGACCCAGCTGATCGGCAAGATCGAGGGGCTGCCCCAAGGCGCCGCCGAGACCGGGCCGGTGCCGCCCTCGAGACCCATGTCGACCACCGGGTGGGTCGGCAAAAAGGGTGCGAGGTGGGCGGCCACCCCGATCGGGCCCATGCCCGGGCCCCCGCCGCCGTGCGGGATGCAAAAGGTCTTGTGCAAGTTGAGGTGGCAGACGTCGGCGCCGTAGTCCCCCGGGCGGCACAAGCCGACTTGCGCGTTCATGTTCGCGCCGTCGAGATAGACCTGCCCACCGTTGTCGTGAACGATGCTGCAGATCTCTTTGATGCGGGCCTCGAACACGCCGTGCGTGCTCGGGTAGGTCACCATCAAGGCGGCGAGCTCGGCTTTGTGCTGCTCGGCTTTGGCCCGCAGGTCGTCGACGTCGATGTTGCCGAGCTCGTCGCAGGCGACGACCACGACCTTCATGCCGGCCATGACCGCGCTGGCCGGGTTGGTGCCGTGGGCGGAGACGGGGATCAAGCAGACCGTGCGCCCCTCGTCACCGCGGCTGCGATGGTAGGCGCGGATGGTCAGCAAGCCGGCGTATTCGCCTTGGCTGCCCGCGTTGGGCTGCAAGGACATGGCCGCGAAGCCGGTGATGTCGCACAGCCAGGTCTCGAGGCTGGTCAGCAGCTCGGTGTAGCCCGCGGCCCGCTCGCGCGGCACGAAGGGATGCAGCGCGCCAAAGGCCGGCCAGGTCACCGGCAACATCTCGCTGGTCGCGTTGAGCTTCATCGTGCACGAGCCCAAGGAGATCATCGAGGTCGTCAGCGACAAGTCGCGCGCCTGCATGCGATGCAAGTAGCGCAGCATCTCGTGCTCGGCGTGGTGGCGATGAAAAATCTCGTGGCTGAGGTACTCGCTCGTTCGAGCGTGGGGCGCCGGAAGCTTGGCCTCGGAGGCGCCGAACAAACTGCCGAGGCCATCGCTCGGCAGCGCGCCAAAGACCTCGAGCAAGCGCGCGACCTCGTCGGGGGTCGAGAGCTCGTCGAGGGAGAGGGCCAGGGCCTTCGGGTCGTCGATGCGCAGCTCGAAGCCCGCCTTGACCGCACGATCGATCAGGGCGCTGCGCTCGCTGCCGCCGATCTCGATGCGCAGGGTGTCGAAGACGGGACCCTCGGTGAGCACGAGACCGGCCTTTCGCAGCCCCTCGGCCAACATCAGCGTGAGGCCATGCACCCGCGTTGCGATGCGACGCAGCCCCTCGGGGCCGTGGTAGACGCCGTACATCCCGGCCATGATGGCCAGCAGGACCTGGGCGGTGCAGATGTTCGACGAGGCCTTCTCGCGGCGGATGTGCTGCTCGCGGGTCTGCATCGCCATGCGGTAGGCGACCTGCCCCTCGGAGTCCTTCGACACGCCGATGATGCGGCCCGGGATGTTGCGCTTGAACTTGTCGCGGGTGGACAAGAAGGCCGCGTGCGGTCCGCCGTAGCCCATGGGCACGCCGAAGCGCTGCGAAGAGCCGACGCAGATGTCGGCGCCGAACTCTCCGGGCGGGCGCAGCAAGGCGCAAGCGAGCAAGTCGGCGGCGACCACGAAGAGCGCACCGGCGCCATGCACGGCCTCGCCCAATTCGCCGTAGTCCTCAACCCGGCCAAAGCTGGTCGGGTACTGCACGAGCACGCCGCACACTTGATCGTCACAGGCGATGTCCGCGGTGGCGACCACACGCAGCTCGATGCCGGCGGCCTCGGCCCGCGTGCGCAGAACACCGAGGGTCTGCGGATGGCAGTCGCTCGAGGCCACGAAGACGGAGCGCTTCTTGCGGGCGGCCGCCCAGCACATGTGCATGGCCTCGGCCGCCGCCGTCGCCTCGTCGAGCAAGCTCGCGTTGGCGACCTCGAGGCCGGTGAGGTCTTCGATCATCGTCTGAAAGACGAGCAGCGCTTCGAGTCGCCCCTGTGAAATCTCGGCTTGGTAGGGGGTGTACTGCGTGTACCAGCCCGGGTTCTCGAGGATGTTGCGCTGGATGACCGGCGGCGTGATCGTCCCATGGTAGCCGCAGCCGATCAGCGCCCGGCTGACGACGTTGCGTGCCGCCATCGCCTCGAGGCGCGCGATGAGTTCGTGCTCGCCCAAGGGACGCTCGGCGTCCCCGCGCAACGCGAACTCGCCTTCGAGGCGGATCGCATCGGGGATGGCCTGATCGGTCAGCGCATCGAGGGAGGCGGCACCGATGGCCTCGAGCATCGTCGCCTGCTCGGCGGGCGTCGGCGCGACATGGCGGCGCACGAAGGTGTCGGAAGGCAGCAGGTGACGCGGAGCTTGGATCGACATGAGAACCCGACCAAAGCGCAGCGCGGGGGGCTGCGCGCGCCGAAGCTACCCCAAATGGCGGAGAGGTCGAGAGCCGCGCGCGCCTCGCTGGCGCCCTCAGCGTCGCAAGCTCGCGGACAGGTCGGTCAAGATCGCCTCGGCCGCGTCGGGGCGAGCGGCCTCGCGCATGCCTCGACCCATGCGCTGGAGTTGCGCGGGGTCGGCGAGCAGCTCCGCCAAACGCTGTACCAATGCGTTCTTGCCCGCATCGTCGGCGAGCTCGGCCTCGCGGAACATCACCGCCGCGCCCGCATCGACGAGAGATCTCCCGTTGTGCTCTTGATGATTGTCCGTGGCCGCCGCGAAGGGGATCAGCACCGCCGGGCAGCCCACGGCCGCGAGCTCGGACAAGGAGGTCGCCCCCGCGCGGCACAAGGCCAGATCCGCCCAGGCGTAGGGCTCGGCCATGTCGCGGATGAAGGGCACCACCCGCGCCCGCGGCGCGTCGAGCCCGGCCGCCGTGTAGGCCGCCTGCACCCGGTCCAGATCGGCCTTGCCGCATTGGTGCCACAGCTCGAGCCCGGGGCTCGCCGCCAGCAGCGCGGGCAAGCTCTCGATGACCGTCTCGTTGATCATGCGCGCGCCCTGGCTT
>JAUIJR010000549.1 GCA_030431075.1 Polyangia bacterium
CTTCGCCGTGCCCCTTGGGCAGGACGGTGACGACGGTGTCCTCTTTGACGATCGCGTACATCATCTCGTCGAAGCCATCGACGGGGATGAGGGTCTGCGGCTCGCCGAGCATCGCATCCAGAGTCTCGATCGCCTTGCCCCCCTCGTCGGCGCGTCGCAGCGAGGCGTCGAGACGGTCGCGGAGGGTCTCGTCGTCGAGCGCGTCGACGGTCGCCACGAGCTCGCGCAAGCGTTGAACCGCGCGGTGGGTGATGCTGAATCGGCGATGGGCGTGAAATCCACGCATGGTGATGGGCTGATAGCGCAGGCACGCGAAGCTGGCCAGCCCCGGCGAGGGCCGATTTTGCGAACCTTGCGGCGCAAATTCGAGATCCGCCCTTGCGCGCCCGAAAGGGCGGTCGCAACATCGTCGACGATGTTTCGCCGGTCATGGCGCTTGCCTCTTTTTGCCGCCGGGTTGCTCTACTTGGCGCGACCGAGTGCGGCATCGGCGACGCCCGTCGAGGGCGAAGCCGCGATCGAAGGGGAGGGGCGCGAGGCTCGCGACAAGGCGATTCGTGCCGCACGACACGCAGCTTTCGACGCCGCGGTGGCCGAGCTCGGTGGCTCGGTCGACGCCGCCGCCTTGGACGCCGCACGACGCAGCGTCGATGTGTGGACGAGCAGCTACCGCGTGCTCGAGATCCGCCCCGATGGCGTTCGCGTCGAGGTCGACGTCGACCTCGCACGCCTCGCCAAGCGCGTCTCACCGAGCGTTCAGGCGCGGCCGTGGCGGGTCGAGTTGGGCGAGGTCGATGTCGACGCCGCCTGCGATGCGGGCCTGGCCGAGCGCGCGCCTTGGCTCGAGGGGCTCTCGGCCGCGGGCTTGCCCCTCGAGGCCAAGGCCGAGGCCGGCGCGCAGAGCCTGAGCCTCGGCGCCGAGCTTCGCTGTCGCGTCTTGGGCCCGGTCATGGCGACCCACCTCGTCGCCGCGCGTGTCGAGCTCTCGTTGAGCAGCCAAGGTCGCAACTACGACGCCGCGGGCGTGGGCTTTGCCGTCGACTTGCCCGGGGCGCTCGCCGCGGCGCGCAATGATGCGCTGGCCAAGGCAGCCGTCGAGCTCGACGCCGCCCTCGCGGCGCCAAAGATCCTGCGCGTGATGGTGGTCGAGGATGGCGCGCGCGTCCGTCGGCTCGAGCGTGCGATACGAGAGGGCGTGGTCGGAGCACGCGCGGTGCGGGTGCACGGGATCGAGGCCGGCGGCGTGGTGCAGCTGGCCGTCGACACCGAGCTTGGGCTCGATGCGCTCGCCCAGCGCTTGTCGGCCCTGGAGTTCCCCGACTTTTCCTTGTCGGTGACCCGCCCCCCGGGTCAGGATGCGATCGATGTCGACTTCTACTAGGCGCCGGCGCGCGAGGATCTCGAGCGTGGCCTTGGTCTTGGCCCTGGCCCCGCTGGGGGCGTGTGCCCACGAGGGCGGAGGGCGCAGCCGTGAGCCCGTCGGTAGCGCCTTGCGGGTGGTGGTGGCCGCGGAGGACAGCGACGCCGAGCTGTGGGTCGACGGCCAGTACGTCGGTCAGATCTCCGAGCTCTCGGATCCGCGGATCGGACCGCCTTTGCTCGCCCCCGGGGTGCACCGGGTCGAGGTGCGCAAGCCGGGTCACTTCCCGGTGCAACGTACGGTCGATGTCCCCCGCGATGCACCACCGGAGACCACGGTCGAAGCCGAGCTGCTGAGCAATCCCCGCTGAGGACTCAGCCCGCGGGCGTCGGCGTGGCCGCCGTCGGTCCCGGCACGGGAGGAAGCTCCGGCGCGGCGGGTGCTTCGTCTTTTTTGGCGTCGGCCATCACGATGCCCGTCTCGGGATCACGTGGCGGCAAGCGCAGCCCCTCGGGGGTGAGTCGGGCATGGCGCAGCTCGTCGATGGCCTCGCGTCGCGTGAGCCAGATCTGCACCAGGCGTCGCGCCGCGTAGTGGGCCTTGATGCGCCACTGGGGCTCGTTGGCCAAGAGCACGGCGAAAGCGATCTGCGGATCCTCGGCCGGCGCGAAGCCGATGAACCAGTTGTAGTTCAGGTTCGGCGGGCGCTTGCCGGTGAGGCTGCCCGTCTTGCCCGCGACCTTGGCCTCGGGGACGAAGGGCGTACCTTGGGCATCGTAAAAGGACTTCTTCGCCGTGCCCGAGGTCGTGGTTCCCAGCATCATCTTGGCGACCTCGATGGCCGCCGACTTGGGCAGCACGCGCTGAGAAGGCGGCAGCGCCGGGGTCAGGTCCTCGCCGCTGGGGCCCATGACCTGGGCGACCAGGTGCGGGGCTTGGAACTTGCCCTCACGCGCGAAGACGCTGGCGATGAGCGCGGCGTGAATCGGGCTGGCGTCGACGTGCCAAAAGCCGGCCGCGACCTTGGCTCGCGCGCCCGCGTCGGTGGGGATCAGCGCCGGACTGCGCTCGATGGGGAACTCGAAGGGGATGTCCGTCTCGTAGCCGAGGGCCTGGGCCGTATCGACCAGCGTCGCTTGGTCCAGGTGCTTGAGGGCGAGCTTGGCGATGACGAGGTTGTAGCTGTGGGCGATGGCCGAGCTCAGGGTCTCGCAGCGCGTGTCGGCGCCGGGGTTGTCCTTGAGCAGGTCGTCGGTGATGCCGTGCAGACCGCCGTGGAAGCACTCGCGGCTGTCGGGCTCGGCCTTGTCGTTGGCGAGCAAGCTGGCGGCGGTGATGAGCTTGAAGGTCGACGCCGAGGGGGCCCACGCGGTGGTGAGGATCTCGAGGGGATCGACTTGCGGATCCATCTTCGAGTAGCCGGCGAAGGTGAGCACCGAGTTGTCGCGCAGGTCCAAGATGACGGCCGCGCCGTAGGGCACCTCGCGGTTGCGGAAGATCGTCAGCGCCGACTCCTGCATCACCGGGTCCAAGGTGAACAGCAGCTGGTGACCGTCGCCGAGCCCCTGAACGAAGCGCGAGCGGTCGGGATCGACCTCGATCGCCGCCTCGCCGGCACCGGCCTCGGCCGCGCCTTCACCCGTAGTCGCAGTTGCGCCGGCCTCGACGATGTCTCCCGTCGCGCGATCGAGCGGCGTGAGCTGCATCGCATCGAGGGACACGCGGTCTTGCCAGGGTACGGGGGGGGCGGGGTCCGCTTCGTCGACCTCGGGGAGGGCGGTGACCGGCTTTCGGACCGCATCCAAGTCCTCCGGGCTTCGTTGGCGCTGCACGAAAAACGCGATCGCCCCGAAAGCGGCCAAGAAGAAGACCGCGCCCAGGCCTCCAAAGCTGCTGCGCGATTCGGACATCTGTGCTCATTTACAGGTGCGAGATCGTGGGGTCAAAAAAGACCGGGAGCTGCGCACCCGTAGCCCCCTTTTCGGGCATTCGACGTGCGACGCGCAGGGGCCCATTCCCAGG
>JAUIJR010000056.1 GCA_030431075.1 Polyangia bacterium
TGGTATAGCCCTCGCCCTCCCAGGGACCGACGAAAATCTCCACGCCGGCGCCATTGAGCAAGACGGCCTCGGCCGAGACGCTCCCCACCGCCGTACTCGGCAAGAGCGCCAGAGGAAAGGCGTGGTCGAAGCCCTTGCCCGATGAGCAGTCGACATCGATGGTCGCGGTCGGCGACTGGCACTCGTCGACGAGGTGACTGACGAACTCTTCCCAGTCGGGGTGCTTCTTTTTGCAGTCGTCCTCGATGCGGCTGAGGGCCTTTTGCATGAAGTTCGGGTTGCAGGCCTGCCCTTCGATCTTCGACGCCATATGATCGAGCGCCGCTTGGCAGTCGTCACAGGGGTCGCAAGCGCTCAGCGGAATCAAGGACAGGACGCTCGCTACGGCCACCAGACGAACTTGCACCGCCTGACCCTACCACCCGCGTGCGCACATCCAAATGTGCGACATGTGCCGAAAGGGTCGCAGCGCCCCGTCAACGCGAAGTCGGGCTTCAGCTCTCCCCGACCTTCGCCTTGAGCTCGCACAACAAGGCGTGGGCCTCGCGGGGGCTCAGGTCATCGGGGTCGGTCGTGGTCAGCAGCTCGGCGATCTCGTCGAGGCGGCGGTGGGCCTCTTCGGCTTGCTCGGCGCCGACTTGGGCTTGGCGTGGAGCAAAGAGGTCCATCTGGTTCGAGGGCTCGGTGTGCTCGCTCGCCTCGAGGCGCGCCAAGATGCGTTTGCTGCGGCGCAGCACTCTGGCCGGCAAGCCGGCCAGACGGCCTACTGCGATCCCGTAGCTGCGGCCGGCCGCCCCGCGCTCCACCTTGTGCAAGAACACGATCTGGCCGCGGTGCTCGTCGACGGCCACATGCACGTTTTGCACCCCGGCCAGGCGATCGGCCAAACCGCACAGCTCGTGGTAGTGGGTCGCGAACATCGTGCGACAGCCGATCTGGTCGTGCAGGTGCTCGGTGATGGCCCAGGCCAAGGCCAGGCCGTCGTAGGTCGCCGTGCCGCGCCCGACCTCGTCGAGCAAGACCAGCGAGTGGGCCGAGGCCTGACTCAAGATCTGGGCCGTCTCGCGCATCTCGACCATGAAGGTCGACTCGCCGCGGCCGAGGTCGTCGGCTGCCCCCACGCGGGTGAACACGCGGTCACAAAGGCCGATGGTCGCGCTGCGAGCGGGCACAAAGCTACCGATGTGGGCCAAGATCGTGATGAGCGCGACTTGGCGCATCACCGTCGACTTGCCGCCCATGTTGGGGCCGGTGATCAGCCACAAGCGGGGCTTTTCGTTGCCGCCCATGGCCTGCAGTTGCGTGTCGTTCGGCACGAAGAGCCCGCGGCCCAACATGCGCTCCACCACCGGGTGGCGGCCCTCTTCGATCTCGAGGGTCGGCGCGTCGACCATTTCGGGGCGCACCCAGCTCTCGGCCTCGGCCACCTCGGCCAGGCCCGTCAGCGCGTCGAGTCGACCCAGGCGGTAGCCCACCTCGGCCAGGCGCTCGGCCCCGTCGGAGATCCGCGTGCGCAGGGCCTCGTAGAGCTCGAGCTCACGGGTGAGCGCGGAGGCTTGGGCCCCGAGGATCTTCGACTCCAAGCCCGCGAGCTCTTCGGTCACGAAGCGCTCTGCGTTCACCAGGGTCTGCTTGCGCACGTAGTGCTTGGGGACCTGCTTGAGGAAGGATTTCGAGACCTCGAAGAAGTAGCCGAAGACGCGGTTGTGCTGGATGCGGAGCTTGGTGATGCCCGTGGCTTCGCGCTCGCGCGCTTCGAGGGCGGCGAGCAGCTCGCGGGCGTTGTCTCGCAAGGCGCGTTGCTCACCCAGCTCGGGGTCGCAGTCGGCCCGAATCATCCCGCCCTCGCGCGAGATGGCCGGCGGATCGTCGACCAAGTGGGTGTGCAAGTCGGCGCCGATGTCCTCGAGCAGGTCCTCACCCAAGTCGAGCACGCCCGGCAAGCGACGATCGGTGCGGCGCTCGGCCAGCTCCCCCAAGCAGCGGACCAAGGCTGGGAGCGCGTCGATCGAGCGACGCAATGCCGCCAGCTCGCGGGGGTTGATGGTGCGCAGGCGAGCGCGTGCGGCCAGACGCACGATGTCGCGGACATCGGTCAGGCGGCTTTGCAGCTCGTCGCGCACGCGGGACTCGCCGTAGAGGGCCTCGACCCCTTCGAGGCGCGCGCCGATCTGGCCCTTGTCGCGCAGGGGGGCGGCGAGCCAGGCGCGCAGGGTACGGGCGCCCATCGCCGTGCGTGTGCGATCCACCGCCCACAACAAGCTGCCCTTTTTGTTGCCGTCGCGCAGCGTGGCGAAGACCTCGAGGTTGCGGATCGAAGCCTCGTCCAAGCAAAGGTGCGCGTCCGGGGCGTGGCGGCGCAGGCGGTGTAACAAGAGGGTCTGCCCGGGCTGCGTCGCCTCGGCGTAGGCCAAGCAGCGCGCGGCCGCTTCGACCTCTTTGGCCCGCAGGCCGCCTTTTTCTTCGGGGGCGCCGCCGGCTTCGGCCCCCGACTCGCTGGCCAAGTGCCGCACCCGCTCGCGCAGGGCCTTTTCGGGGGATGGCGCCCCACCTTCGAGGCGCGGACACACCGCGCCGTAGCCCTCGCGCAGCCACCCGTGGTGCGCCGCGTCGACCAGGATCTCGGCCGGCGCGATGCGGGCGAGCTCGGTGCGCAAGGCGTCGCCGTGCTCGGCCCAGCTGATCGAGAACTCGCCGCTCGAGATGTCCAAGGCGGCCACGGCCGCGGCGCCCGGCAAGCTATCGAGCGGGACCACGGCGCACATGAAGTTCGCCCGGCTCGCGTCGAGGTGCTCGTCGTCGAGCAAAGCCCCGGGGCTGACCACGCGCACCACCTCGCGATTGACGATGTTGGGCCCCTTGCGAGCCTTGGCCTCTTCGGGGGTCTCGGTCTGCTCGCAGATCGCGACCTTGTAGCCACGCTCGACCAGCGTACGCAGGTAGCCGCCCACCGCGTGGTAGGGCACGCCGGCCATGGGCACCGGGTCTTCGGCCCGCTTGTCGCGGGTGGTGACGGCGATGTCCAAGACGGGCCCGACCTCGAGCGCGTCTTCGAAGAACATCTCGTAAAAGTCCCCCATCCTGAAGAACAGGATCGCGTCCGGGTACTGCCGCTTGATGCCCAGGTACTGGCGCATCACCGGCGAGTCGGCGCTGTTGTGGGGGGCCGGCAAGGTCTGCGCGTTGTAGCGCGCACGCGCCGTGGCTCGCCACCGTTCCCGGCCTTGCCCGTCGATCCGGCCACGAGCCCGGCCCCGCCCCCTTCACACCGCGCCGATGCGCGTTTCGGCTGCGAGACATCTTACGGAGATCGTCTGCGTGCGAGGCGCATTCGCTCTTGGTTCGGGCCTTCGCAGACGCGAAGATGCAGCCATGGTGACGCAAGAGCCGGTGCCCGAGCCCCGAGGGCTCGACGACGCACCCCTCGACGCCACCTACGAGGTCCCCGACGACGAGACCCTCCACGGCGAAGAGGCGCCGACGAGCCTCGCCGCGGTCGAGCTTCGCCGCGGCATGAGCTTGGGGCGCTACGTGGTCGTCGACCGGATCGGCGCCGGAGGCATGGGCGTGGTCTATGCCGCCTACGATCCCGAGCTCGACCGGCGCGTGGCCATCAAGGTGCTGCGCGCCCGAGCTCGCCGCAACGCCACCGGCCCCTCTCGCCTGATGCGCGAGGCCCAGGCCCTGGCCCGCGTCGACCACCCCAACGTCGTCGCCATCCACGACGTCGGCACCCACGAAGGCCGGGTCTTCGTGGCCATGGACTACCTCGAAGGTCCCCACCTGCGCGAGTGGGCCGAGGCGCCCGGGCGCAGCTGGCAAGAGGTCCTCGCCATCTACTTGCAAGCCGGCGAGGGCCTGGCCGCCGCCCACGCGGCCGGCATCGTGCACCGTGACTTCAAGCCCGAGAACGTGATCGTCGCCGACGGTCGCCCCCGCGTGCTCGACTTTGGGCTGGCGCGCGCGAGTGGTCACACGGGCGACCACCCCACCGTCGACGAGGCCCTACTGCGCGACAGCGGCCGACACCGCCGCGCGCCCTCGGGCAGCCACCCCATGGCCAGCGACTCGGGCAGCTTGAGCTCGGCGATTACCCGCGCCGGCGCCGTCTTGGGCACGCCGGCCTTCATGTCGCCCGAGCAGCACCTGGGCCAGGCCGTGGGCCCCGCGAGCGATCAGTTTTCCTTCGCCGTCGCCTTGCATGAGGCCCTGTACGGCGAGAGCCCCTTTGGCGGCGACACGGTCGCCTCGCGCGCCTTCGCGGTCACCCAAGGGCGCCTCGAGCCGCCGCCCAAAAAGGCCAAGGCCCCGCTTTGGATCCGCAAAAAGCTGCTGGCCTCGCTGGCCGTCGACCCCGAACAGCGCCTCGCGGACATGCCGGCCTTGCTGGCCAGCTTGCGCCAAGACCCGGCCCGCACCCGCTGGCGCTGGGGCCTCGGGCTGGGTGGGGTGGCCGTCCTCGCCTTGTTGGCCTGGTCGAGCGCCCGCCCGGCGGAGGTCGCCATCTGCCCGGACAGCGAGCGCGCCTTGGCCTCGGCCTGGTCCGAGACCCAGCGCAAGGCCATCGACGCGAGCTTCGTGCGCTCGGAGCTCCCCTACGCGCAGACCGTGGGCACCGAGACCCTCGCCGGCCTCGACGCCTACGCCGAGACCTGGCGAACGATGCACACCGAGGCCTGCGAGGCCACCCGCGTGCGTCGTGAGCAGTCGGTCGAGCGCATGGACCGGCGCATGGCCTGCTTGGACTCGGCCCGCCACCGCCTGGGCGCCACGGCCGAGCGCCTGGCCCAAGGCGACGCCCTGGCCTTGGAGCACGGCCCGGACTTGCTGGCCGGCCTCCCCGATCTCGAGCGCTGCGCCGACCCGGAGAGCCTGATGCGCGCCTACCCGGCCCCGCCCCCCGAGATGGCCGCGCGCCTGCAGAGCCTCGACGCCCAGCTCGCCGAAGTTCTGGCGCAGCGCGCCGCGGGTGACCTCGAGTCGGCAGCCATGGGCATGCACGACCTGACCGAGGCCGCCGCCGAGGTCGACCACCCGCCCTTTAGAGCCTCTTTGGCCCTGGCCCGCGCCGAGCTCGACGAGATGCTGGGCGAAGCTCCCGCCTCGGAGCGCGCCATCCACGAGGCGATGCTGATGGCCGAGCGCGCCCGCGACGATCGTCGCCTGGCCGAGATCCGCATCTTGGCCGGCTTGGTGATCGGCGACCGCCTGGCCCGCACCGACGAGGGCTACCGCTGGCTGGAGCTGGCCAAGGTGAGCTTGGAGCGCGCCGGTGGCGACCCCGGCCTCGAGGCCCGCCGCCTCAACAACCTGGCCTTGGTGCACTCGGCCGCCGGCCGCTACGACGAAGAGCTCGCGGCCAAAAAGGCGGCGCTGGCGATGCTCGAGTCGATGCCCGAGGCCGACCCCCTGCAGATCGCCGCGGTGCACAACAACCTGGCGGCCTCCTTGTCGCAACAAGGCCAACACGACGAGGCCCGCACCCACGCCCAGCGCGCCATCGACATGTGGAGCGAAAAGCTCGGCCCCAAGCACCCCAAGGTGGCCATCGGCTACGCCTCGCTGGGCTTGGCCCACGACTACGCGGGCGAGTACCAACAAGCCCTGCCCCTTCACCAAAAGGCGGTGGCCCTGCTCGAAGAGAGCTTGGGCCCCCAAAGCCCCCGCGTGGCCGAGGTGCTCAACAACATGGCCATCACGACGATCAACTTGGGCGACGTGAAGCGCGGCGAAGAGCTCTTCACCCGGGTGGTGGAGATCAAGCGCAGCTCCCTGGGCGAAGAGCACATGGAAGTCGCCACGGCGCTCGGCAACCGCGGCAGCGCGCGCCGCATGCTCGAAGATCACGAAGGCGCCCTGGCCGACCAAGAGCACGCCCGCCAGATCCTCGAGCGCGTGCTCAGCCCCGATCACCCCCGCATGGCCACGACCTTGTCGGGCCTGGCCAACACCTACGAAGAGTTCGGCCGCATCGAAGAGGCCATCGCCTTGCGCGAGCGCGTCCTCGGCATCGAGGTCTCCACCTACGGTCCCCACTCCCCCGAGATCGCCGTCGACCTCGGCAACCTCTCCTGGTCCCTCGTCGACGCCAACAACCACCCCCGCGCCCGCCAACTCGCCGCCCAAGGCATGGACATCGTCGCCAAGCACCAGCTCAAACCCGACGTCGGCGCCTTCTTACGCCTCGTCCAAGCCCGCGCCCTCCTCACCGAACGCGGCCACCAAAAAGAAGCGCGCGCCCTGGTGGAGCAGGCCATCGAGCTCCTGGGTGACCTCCCCGCGACCGCCGAGCGCGACATGATCAAAAAGCTCGACGCCGAGCAAGGCTGGGCGTACGCGAAGGCCGGCTGAGCGGGGGCCGGCCCGGACCGAAACACCCAAGCGCAGCCCGCCGCCCATCGCGCTTCACCCGTTCGGTCCCTCTCGCGGACCGAAACACCCAATCGCACGCTGCCCTTCGCCTCTTCGGTCCGCTCTCCGGACCGAAACACCCAAGCGCAGCCCGCCGCCCATCGCGCTTCAGCTGTTCGGTCCGCTTTCCGGACCGAAACGCCCAGTCGCACGCTGCCCCTCGCCCGTTCGGTCCGTTATCCGGACCGAAACGCCCAGGCGCAGACCGCCGCCCGTTGCGCTTCACCCTTTCGGTCCGATCGAGGTGGTGGTGGCTTCGAAGCTGGCTCTGCGCGGCTGATCTTCGGGTGTGCAGCGCCGCCGAGGAACGGCCCGAGCATCTCTGAACAACCACCCGACCATCGCCGATCAACCACCCCGCCATCTCCTCCAAGCCACCCCCGATCTCCCACCGGCTGTCCCGGATCCCGAAACCGCGAGCGCTGACCGCCGAGAATCGCGGAACGACCGCCGCGCCGAGTTCAGCTCCGATCCGCCTCGAGCGAGTCCACCATCTCCTCTGAGCTCTCCCCGATCTCCTCCGAGCCACCCGACCATCTCCGCCGGGCGAGCCCTGCATCTCCTCCGAGCTCTCCCCGATCTCCGCTGGGCCCCCCTGAGATCACAGATCAGCGCGCCGCCGATCGGCTACCGCGTACCCGACCATCTCCGACGCGCGCACGCACTTCCGCACCGAACGACCCCACCATCCGCCCGGGCCTGTCCCCGATCGCACAGATGTGCCCCAGCCCGCGTGAAGCTGCGCGCGGGCCTCGGCCCCGCGCGCGACCCGGGCGTTCCGAACTCCGATCCCTGATCACGAGCAGCGACCCCACCATCCCCTCCGAGCCACCCCACCATCTCCCCCGAGCCACCCCACCATCTCCCCCGAGCCACCCCGCCATCTCCTCCGCGCCTTCAGCGATCGACCCACCGCGCTCAGCGATCGCCCCAAAACCGCCTCCAGCTACCCCTACAAACGCAAAAGGGCGGCCGTCGTCGGGCCGCCCTCGGGTCGGAGTGTTCGCAGATTATTCGCTGACGACGTAGGCGATGAGGTGTTCGGCTTTCTCGAATTCGGTCTTGGCGCTGAGCCCCTCGTCCCAGGTCTTGTAGTGACCCAGGCGGACTCGGTACCAGGTGCGGCCGCGGACCACCGAGTCTTCGACGCGGACTTCGTGGCCATTGCGGCGCAGCTTGTCGGCGAAGGCTTCGGCGTCGGACTCGCGGCTGAAGGCCTTGAACTGGAGCGTGAAGGTGCGGTCCTTCGCGTCTTTGTCCTTGGCGCTGGGCTTGGCGGCGCTCGGGTTGCCGGCGCTCGCCATCACCTTGTCTTTTTCGGCGGCCTTGGCCTCGACTTGCTCGCGGCGCTCGGCCGGGCTCTCGTCGGAGGGCTTCACCACCGCGGCGGCCAGCGCAGCGGCGTCCGGCTTGGCCGAGGCCTTCGGCGCGGCAGCAGCCGCCGCCTTGCGCGCTTCGATCTCTTCTTTGGTCGCGGGCGGGACGTCCGGATCGCGGGTCGCCGGCTTGTCATCGGCGTCCGACTCGCGCAGGCCGTCTTCGAAGGCCAGCAGCGGCTCACCGCCGCCTTCGGCCTCTTCGCCGAGCAGGGCCAGGCTGTCCGGGGCCAGGGCCTCGGCTTGCTCCGCGGGGTCCCACTGCAGGCGGCGTCCCGTCATCACCCCCAAGGCGAAGACGAAACAGCCTACGACCGAAAGGCCGAAGAACAGGAAGAAGATCTGGCGGTTGTCGAGGCTGAGCTCGACCTTGTCCTTCCACTTGTGCATCTCTCGCATGAGGGGCGTATCTCCTGAGCTACGAATGACACGAGCTGAGATCTCGCCAAAGAAATCGACACGATCTCGGTGTGCCCCTCTCGCGCGCCCGTGTTGATCTCGGCATCGGCGCCGACGAACACGCATGCATCACTGAAGGATGCGCAGGTCTTTGTCCGGCTCGCGGCGCTCGGGAAACTCTTTGGCTTCCGGCACGCTGCCGTTGGGGTTGGTGCCCACGTACTCGATCTGGCGCGTCGGCGGGTAGGTCAGCGTCCAGTTCTCGGACTTCACCTCTTTGCCGCCGGCCATGAACACGCGGCGGCGCTCGAGGGTGAACCCACGCACGCCGCGTTGGCTGACGCGCTTGGTCCCGCTGCGTTGCGAGTCGTCGCCGCGCTGCACCACCTCGAAGTCGTTGGCTTGCTTGAGCTCGCGCTCGAAGACCACTTGGTAAGGGCGACGCGGACCGAGGACCTGGGCGACCACGCGCCCTTGGTTCACCGTCATGTGCAAGACGACGGGAAAGTCGTAGCCGTTTTTGATCTTGAGGTCGACGTTGGGCCAGACCACCGTCGCGTCCAAGCCCATGTCTACGTAGCTCGAAGGACGGCTGTGCGGGCGGGCGTTCACCACCTCGAGGCCGCCAAAAAAGCCCGCGCCAAAGATCGAGCTCGCCACCTGACAGATGCCACCGCCGAGAGAGTCGACCAGCTCCCCGGCGTTGATGCCCGGGGCGTAGCGGTAGCCGGCCTCGGCGCTGCGGGCTCCCACCGTCTCGTTGAAGCTCCAGGTCTCGCCGGGCTCGATGATGGTGCCGTCGATGGCGGCCGCGCCCAGCTTGAGGTTGTGGGTGCGGTCGCGGTAGCGCGGCTCGAGACCGTAGGGGGTCGTGAACTCGCCGAGCAGCACGCTGATGTCGAGCTCGGCGATGCGACGGTCGCGCTCGCTGAGGATCGGCGGGCGCTCGAGCATGGCCAGCTCGATGCTCTCGGCGTCCGAGGCCAAGCCGGCCGCCACCCAAGACAAGGAGGCGTCGGCGAGCAGGGCTTGGCCGGGCTTGGCCGGGATGATCTGGCGCGCGTCGAGGTCGAGACGCTGTGGCGTCGGGGCCAGGTCCAGCTCGGGGGCGATCTTTTGTAGATAGGCGCGCGCGATGGAGGTGTCGAAGTCGAGGCCGAAGTCCATGTCGACCATGCCCGCGCGGGCCTGGGCGCGGGCGCGCAGGTTCTCGAACAAGCCGCCTTCGCGGCCGTAGGCGAGCACGGCCTCGGCCGCCCCTTCGGTCGCGGGCTCGGCCCCGAGCTCACGGGCGCGGGTCTCGAAGCGCCGCTCCCCGGCGACCAAGGCCAAGGGGCGATCGAGTCGGGCTTGGGCCCCCGCGTCGGCGGCGGCTTGAATCTCTTGGGCTTCGAGGCCACCGACCTCGTCGCCGTACACGGCCAGGCCCGGCATCGCGCGGGGGTCGTCCAAGCTGCGCTCGTAGCCCAAGGCGATCCACGCGAAGGCGCTCGCGCCGGCAAGCCACATCGCCACCGACTCGGCCGTGGCCAGGCGGCGACGCCAGCGCGCGCTGAGCTTCGAGGGCGGGTCCGGCTCGGGGGGCCGGCTCGCGCGCCGTAGCTTCAGCGGCGGGGCCGTGTGGGGTCCGGGCGCGCCAAAGCCCGCGTCGATCCACTCGCCCACACGCTTTGCGTGGGGCACGCCGATGGCAGGCTCAGCCATGGGCCGAAGCTACGGCCGCCCGCATTCGGGTCCAAAAAAGGCGCAGGCGCGCCCCACCCCCGGGCCACGCGACCCCCCGCCGCGGGAACTTCGGGCCACGCGCGGGGTCCGAGCCCCCGTGAGTTCCTCCGCCGGGACATCGGGGTCAGCACCTGCCCACGCGCCACCCAAAGGCGGTACACCTAGGCGCATGGGCGCCAAGGCACCCCCCGGATACGGGAAAAATCGCAAGGTTAGGCCCAGCAGCTTCAAGCTTTGGGTGCTGGCGGTCATCGCCAACATGATCGGCATCGGGGTCGCCGTCTTTTGCGCCGCCAAGCTGCGCAGTGTCCCGGCCGAGGCCTCGACCGAGACCCTCTTGCGGGTCGTCTACTACGGCACGATGTTGTTCGTCGCCTTCGCCGACGCCTTGTTGGTCGATGAGCTGGTCTTTGGCGGCGCCTTTCGCCTGACCCACCTGCAAGGCCACTCGGCCCAGACCCTGGGTCGCGAGGCCTCGGACCGTCAGGTGGCCGCGGTCTTCAACCGCTCGACCATGTCCTTTCCGCTGACCGTGCTGGCCTGCGGCGGATTGACCTATTTGATCTTCAACTTCGTCAACCACGACTTCGACGAATACGACCGTCACGTGGGGCAGTTCGTCTCGGATCTGCGCGGAGACGCGCCCGAGGACCGGCAGACTCGCCTGGACGCCATCGACTCCCTCTCGATGCGGGTGCGCCCCGAGACCATGCGGGTGCTCTTGCGCGAGCTCAAGCGCGAGGACGCCGAGCTGGCCGCCCGCGCGGCGTGGGCCATCGGCCGTCAGCGGCAGATCGAGGTGCGCCGCCACCTGGTGCCGCCGCTCATCGAGGCCTGGAAGCGCGGAGACGAGCGCTTGTCCCGCGAGGCCCTGATCGCCTTGGCCCGCCTGCAGCACCGCGCCATCGCCAAGCACATCATCGCCGACCTCGACGCCCAGCTCGAGGCCGCCCGTACCGACCCCGAGACCAAGGTCGACCCGCGCCTCGCGTGGGCTTTGGGCTACGTCCAAGTCATGGACGCGGTGCCCGTCCTCGAAAAAGCCCTGTACAGCGACGACGAGCTGCTCCAACGCGTGGCCGCCTGGGCCTTGGCCCAGCACCGCGACCAAAAAGGGGGCCGCGAGGTCGTGCGCATCATGGAGGCGCGCCTGCCTTCGGCACCTTTTTACACCCGCTGCGCCATCATCCACTCCCTGGGCGTGATGGCCGACGAGAACTCGAACCTCGCGTTGATGCACGCCTACGACCAGGCCACGCCCGAGGAGCGCTTCGCTACTTGCGAGCCCATCATGCTCCCGATCCGGCCCGGCGGGGGCAGCGACGAGCAGCCCCTGCTCAAGCCCCGCGAGACCCTGGCGATGAAGATCCTCATGAGCATGGGGCAGATGGCCGCCGTCCGCCCCGAGATCCGGTCCGAGGTCGAGCCTTGGCTCGAGCTGCTGATCGCCGACGAGAGCAATACCCTCAAGACGCGCGAAGCAGCGCAGTCCTTGCTGACGGGGATCCGCTCGGGGCCCAAGCCGGCCAAGCCGGCCGCCGCGAAGTGAGGGCGCGAGCACCGGACTGACCTGCCGTCAGGGGTCGCCGGCGGTCGAAGCTGTACGCGCGTCGGCCGGGATTTCTGGGCGCCGGTGGGCCCTCGCGCACCTTCCCGGGTGGCCCCAGTATGGTATCTAACCCGCACGTGCGTACCCTCGAAGCGGGGCATCGCCTCAACCCCGACGAAATCGGTCCGATCGCGGCGGCCTCGTCGGAGCCCATCCGCATCGTCGCCCCGCTGGGGCCGACGCCGCTGGGCTTTCGCTACCGGGCGGTGCACGCCAACCGGCCCCTGCTCATCTCGACCTACGAGCGTGAGTACCTGGCCGACACGGTCACGCGGCGCCGCCTCGAGCAGGGCCTGAGCGAGGCCACCACCGCCTCGCACCCCAAGATCTTGGGGACCCACGGCTACACCCTCGATGGCGTCGTCCCCTTCGCGGTGCACGACGACCCGCGCTGCACCACGGTGTCGGAGTTCGTCGCCCGCCGCCTCAAAAAGGCCAAGCTCCCCTCTTTGCGTACGGGCGTGCGCCTGGTCGACCAGGCCTGCGAGGCCTTCGCCTACTTGCACCCCAACACCACCCACGGCCTCTTGTCCGGGCAAAGCGCCTTTGTCGACGCCCGTGGGCAGCTGACCTTGTTCGGCCTGGGCGAAGGGGGCGCGTCCTGGCGCTCGCCTTACCTGCACGACATGGTGGCCGAGGGGCTCTTGCCGCGGCAGGGCGACGAGGTCGACCCCAGCCGCGAGCCCAGCGTCGCCAGCGACGTCTACGGCCTGGCCGCCTTTCTCATCGAGATCCTGACCGGGCGCCCCTACCAAGACCCTCGCCAGCTCGACCCCCTGCGCTCGAGCTTCGCGCGCCAAGGGGTCGACTTGCTGCATCGCGCCTTGTCCCCCAAGCCGAACGCCCGCCCCCGCGATATCGGCGAGTTCCGCGGCGCGCTGCAACAAGCCCTGGCGGCAACCCCGGCCAAAGCGCGCGGCAGCTCGATGAGTCGGGTCTCGCACGCGAGCACCTTGACCACGCTCTCGGCCATGTCGCGGCTGACCCCCATCCCCGGGCCGCCGCCCGGAGCGCCCCAAGGACCGGGGGGGATGCCGGGCGGAATGCCAGGCGGCATGATGGGCCCTCCGAACGCGCACCAGACCGGCCCCTACCCGCCCGTCGGTGGCTATCCGCCCGGGGGGCACCCCATGGGCGGGCCGCAGCATCATCACGGGCATGGCCACACGCCCGAGCCGGGCCTGACCTTGGCCGCGGCCGAGCGCCTCGATCGCCAGCGCGACCCCTACGCGGGCACCAGCATCGGCCCCGCCGGCCGCATGCCCAACCCCCAGGCCTACGCCCCGCCCCCGCAGCAACGCAACTTGCGCTCGCCCAGCGCGATGCCCGACGAGCCCGTGGCCTATCGCCCGGGCGACCGTCGCACCGGCGAGATGAGCTTGGGCCTGAACATCGGCGACGACGAGGACCTCTCGCTGCGCGTCGCGTCGATCGACGGCGCGAGCGAGTCCGCCTTCGTCCCGCAACCCGGCATCGACAACATGGGCGCGGCCGGCTCTCCGCTCGAGAGCCAGCCCCCCCTCGAGATGAGCGACGAGGACTTCGAGCTGCGCTTGACCCAAGAGTCGAAGGTCGAGCCTTTGTACCTGCACGTAAAAAACGGGGTCGAGCATGGACCTTTCGCCGCCCGCCAGCTGGTGAAGATGGTCAAGAACAACGAGATCAGCTCGGTCGACGAGCTGGTGCACCGTAACTACGACCGCAGCTTCCTCGCCGCGCGCCACCCGGACCTGCGCCCGATCTTCTTGGAGCGGGCCCAGGCGGCCGAGCGCGCGGCCGAGGTCGTCGCCAAGCACCAGGCGGCCGAGCGCGAGGCCGAGGCCCGCAGCCGCGGCACCTTGGTGTGGATCCTGCTCATCTTGGCCGTCTTTGGCGGCGCGGCCGCCTTCATCGTGCTGCGCTGAGCCCCCGGCTGGGCCGACCCGCCCCTCGCGCTGCGCCGAGGCGAAGCTGCTATTCTCGCCGGGTGAGGCCCGTCCCCCGCCGCGCCCGCGTGTGGCCGCTGGCCATGGCCATGGCCATGCTGGCCGAGCCAGCCCTCGCCGGCCCCGCCCGGTGGCCCCTGTGGCCCAACGAGGTCGCCCAGCGCACCGAGGCCCTGCGCGAAGGCAGCGACGCCCCCGAGGCTGCGCGCGCGGCTGCGATGCGCCAGACCGAGGGCTACCCCGACGCGCTCGTCCGCGACCTCATCATGTTGGGCCTGCAAGACGAGTCCTACGAGGTGCGCCGCGAGGCCATGCGCGCCTGCGTCGACCGCAACCTGCGCGAGTGCCTGCCCGCCGCCTACGAGGCGTGGATGAACACCGACGACCCGGCCCTGCGCGCCCGGGCCTTGGACCTCTTCGCCGCCCATCCCGACGAGGGGCGCGCCGAGCTCTTGGTCGAGGCCCTGCTCGACGACGACCCCGGCTTGCGCGACCGGGCCGCGACCGCCCTGGCCCGGGTCGAGCTCTCGACCGAGATGGACGCCAAGGTGCGCACCTTGCTGAGCTCGAAGCTCGACGACGTCACCTCGGCGGTGCGCTTGCGGGCTGCCGAGGCCATGGGCCTGCGTGGCCCCGGGCCCGGGGCCGTCGCCCTGGTGCGGCGCCTCGACGACCCGGATCCGGCCGTGCGCGCCACCGCGGCCGAGGCCCTGGGCCGACTCGAGGACCCCAGTGCAGCCGCCGCCTTGATTCGGGCCCTCGAGCGCGACCCCGACCGCGGCCTGGCCACCGCCGGCCTGCTCGCCTTGACCCGCCTGCCCGGTGCCTCGGTCGACGAGGCCCTGCTTCGCTTTTTCGACCGGCCGCCCCTCGATCGGCGCGACGCGGTCGTCGAGGCGATCGGGCTGCGCCTCGAGCCTGCGCCCTCCTTGGTCGATGGCCTCATCGTGCGCCTGCGCGAGCCGAGCACGCACGACGACGCCCTCTCGGCCCTGCGCTTGTTGGGCCGCGCCGCCCTCCCGGGCATCGAGTCGGCGATCGAGCGCGGCCTCGAGCCCAGCTTGGCCGACGAGCTCGAGGCCCTGGCCTCGGCCTTCTCCCCGGCCAGCTCCCCGACGGACGCCAACACCGAGGCCTCCGGCCCCAGCGTGCCCCCCGCCAGCGCCAGCTCGCCATTCGGCCCGGTGGGCCACGCCCAGGCGAGCGCCCAGATGCAGCCAGCCGACGCGCGCCGATTCTTGCGCGACGCCGAGGATCCGGAAGGGGCCGCCTTGGCCCTGGCCGCGGCCGATCCGGCCTGGCTCGCCGACGCCATCGCCGGGGCCGTGGCCCAAAGCGAAGACGCCCGCGTGGCCGAGCTGTGGCTGTGGGCCTTGGCCGCCCACCCTGGTGGGCTCGAATTCAATCGTTTCGATGGCGCCGCCCTGGTCACTCGCCTGGCCGGCTGGGCCAACGACGGCGGGGTCCCGGCCGAGCTGCGCTGCTTGGCGAGCCAGGCCCTGGGCTCCCCCGCGCTGCTGGCCGATGAGCGACGCCGCCGCCTGGCCGCGCCGGAGCTCTTGGCCCTGGGGAGCGACCCGCACGCCCAGCGCCGTGCCTGCGCGGCCAACGGCTTGGCCCGCTTGGGCGAGACACGGGCGCTGACCTTGCTGCTCTTGGACACCCACCCCGGGGTGCGGGGGCACGCGGCCCTGGCCACCATCGCGCTGCCCCCCAAGGCGAGAAACCGCAGCGTTCTCAACCACTTGGAGCGAAACTTTCAACGAGACCTCGACCTCGCGGCCTCCTCCTGCGCCGCCTTGGCCCTGGCCGCCGAGCTCGATGAAGAACAGCCCGCGCCGCTCACGCCCTGGCGTATCGGGCAAGGCCAAGCGCGTGCCCAGCCCTGGGCCGAGTTCGAGCTCGAGGGCCGCAGCTACCGGCTGCCGGTGCTCGGGACCCCCACCCACAAGTGGGTCTGGGTCCCCGGGACGGCGGCTGGACGCGTCCCCGAGGAGATCCGCAGCAGCAACGAGACGGCCGTCAACGAGCTGCAGCAGTTCTCCTGGTAGGCCGCATGCCCGCGGGATCCCGCCGGACAGAGGCCAGATGCGATTGATGTCTTGGATGTCATCAATCACGTCGTCATTTCTGTGAGCCTCAGAGCGAAAACTTCAAGTGCCCGGGATGACTGAGAAATCCCGAAGGGCCCCGTCCTTGCTCATGGGTGGGGCATGCACGCGACCTCGACTCAGGCCCCTGCCCTCCAACTCCCCGCCGCGGCCCCGGCCAAGGCCCAGGCCCAAGCCAGCGCCGAGGACTTCATGGCCATGGCCGAGCCTCACCTGCCGCGCCTGTTTCGGATCGGCATGCGCCTGACCCACCAGCCCAGCGAGGCCCAGGACCTGGTCCAAGAGGCCCTGACCCGCGGCTGGGCCAACTGGGCCCGCTACAGCCGCGAGGGCCGCCTGGGTGCCTGGCTCAGCCGCATCCTCATCAACGCCTTCATCTCGCGTCACCGCCACCAAAAGGTCGTCGACAACACCGCCGCCCGGCCCGACTTGCTGCCGCACCTTTTCGATCCCAACCGCATCGAGGCCGCCAACAAGCCCGAGGACGCCTGGCAGTCGGAGGGCTTTGGGGACGAGGTCATCGGCGCGCTCGCGCAGCTCCAAGACAGCTACCGCGAGGTCGTGATCCTCGTGGACATCAAGGGCCTGGCCTACAAAGAGGCCGCCGCCGAGATCGGCTGCCCGGTGGGCACGGTGATGTCGCGCCTGCACCGCGCTCGCCGCCAGCTGCGCGATCAGCTGAGCGACTACGCCGCGGAGTACGGCCTGGGACAAGCGGCGGCCGCCTGAGTTCTCGACTGGGACCTCGACGCGACCCCGGCGACGCGGTACGCACCCCCCGTGCGAAGCCCCTCGCTCGCGCTCTTGGGCGCCCTCGCCGTCTCGAACCTCGCTTGTGAAGGCAAAGCTGGCCCCGCGCCAGCCGCCCGGGCGACGGTGGATGCGGCACCCCCCCTGCAAAAGGCCGACCTGCGCGGCCAGCCCTACGATCTGGCGAAGCAGCAAGGCAAGGTCGTGCTGGTGAACGTCTGGGCCACCTGGTGTGAGCCCTGCAAAGCCGAGCTTCCCGAGCTCGCCCGCCTGCACCGAGAGCTCGGTGGCCGCGGCTTCGAGGTCGTCGCGGTCAACGTCGACGTGAAGCGCAAGGAGGGCCAGGTCCGCAAGATGGCCTCGGAGTTCCAGCTGCCCTTCCCCGTGCTCTTGGACCCCAAAAACCAGACCGTCATGGACTGGAAGATCGTCGGCTACCCCACCAGCTTCGTGGTCGGCCGCGCCGGCGACATCGTCTGGCGCCGCGACGGCATGATCTTCGAGCACGACCCCGAGCTGGGGACCATCCTCGAAAACGCCCTGGCCGAGGGAGTCCCATGAGCGGCCGCGAGCGCATCTTGGCCCCCACCGCCGAGCTGGTGAACCGCGACGGTGAGTTCGCCTTGGGCCTGCGCACCCAGCCCTTTGCGCGGGTCAATCCGCTCGACGCGCATTTCGAAGGCCCGCTGGGCCGCCGCCGGGGCTTGCGACGCCTCGCCCTCAAAGAGTGGCAACACTTCGCCTTGGTCGACGAGCGCTTTTACCTCTCGGTCGCCATCTTCGACGCCAAGCGCATCGCCTTGGTGCAGATCATCGTCTTCGATCGCCGCACGCGCCGGGTCCACGAGTACGAGCGTCGCGCCTTGCCCCGGCAAGTCGAGCTGCCCGGCGCTCTCGATGGCGGCCGCGCCCGCTTTGCCCGCGGCGGCTTCGAGCTCGAGATCCACAACCACCTGGATCCCTCGCGCCCGGGCGAAGGCCGACACCAGGTCCGCCTGCGGGCGCCGGCCTCGGGCCTCGACCCGGCCGTGGAGGGCGAGTTCACCGTCTATGAGCCCCTCGACCGCGTCGAGCCCATGGTCGTCGCGCTGCCCTTCGAGGCCGGACGCGCCATGTACTCGCACAAGGCCGTGCTCGGCTGCGAGGGCCACTTGCGCTTGGGACCCGAGACCCACGAGTTCGAGCCGGCTCGCAGCTACAGCCTGGTCGACATCCACAAGGGCTTTTATCCCTTCGTGATGACCTGGCACTGGGCCACCGGCGCGCGCCCCTCGAAAGCGGGCAAGCTGATCGGCTTCAACCTCACCGACAACCAGGTCCGCGATCAGAGCGCCTACAACGAAAACGGCCTGTGGGTGGACGGCAAGCTGCACCCCCTGGGCCCCGTGAAGTTCGAGTTCGACGACGCCGACCATATGGCGCCTTGGCGGATCCGCGACGCCGAGGGCCGCGTCGAGCTGCGCTTTTTGCCCGAGGCCCTGCGCAAGGTCGACATCAACCTCCTTCTCCTGCGCAGCCGCTACCGCGGACCCTTTGGCGCCTTCGAGGGCTCGATCGTCGACGACCACGGCGAGCGTCACGACCTCGATGGCTGCTTTGGCATGTGCGAGGACTTCTACTTGCGCGCATGAGCGAGCGCGAGGGATCCCTGCTCGGCCTGCCCGGCCGCCTCGCCCAGCGCGTCGGTCTGTTGGCCGCACAGACCAAGTCGACCCTCGAAGCGGCGCGCGCCAACTTCTTGTGGAGCGCGAGCCAGCGCGAGAGCGTCCCGGCGCGCTTGCAAGCCTGGGCGGCCGAGGCCCCCGAGGACCCCTTTTTGGTCTTCGAGGGAGAGAGCTGGACGGTAGGCCGCTTCGACGCGGCCGTGAACCGCCACGCGCGGGCCTGGTCGGCGCAGGGCATCCATCGCGGTGACGCGGTCGCCTTGGTGCTCGACAACCATCCGCTTTACTTGGTGCACAGCTACGCGCTGATGAAGCTGGGTGCCGTGGCCTCGCTCATCAACCCGGCCTTGCGGGGTGCGGCCTTGGCCCACGCCCTCGAGGCGAGCTCGGCCCGCGCGGTCGTCGTCGACGCCAACAGCCGCCCCGGGCTCGAGGCCCTGCGCGACGAGGGGCACACGCTGCCGCCTTTGTGGGACGCGCAAACGGGCCCCGCCCCCTTCGAGGCCATGGCGCGCGAACACTCGCCGGCCCCGATCCCCCACGCCGAGCACCTGCGCTTGGGCGAGCTGGCCGCCTATATCTTCACCAGCGGCACCACGGGGCTGCCCAAGCCGGCCCTGGTCAAGCACCACCGCTTGTGGCGCGGGGGCCTGGTCTTTGGCGGGCTGATCCAGATGACGGCCGCCGACGCGCTGTACTGC
>JAUIJR010000550.1 GCA_030431075.1 Polyangia bacterium
AACGACGCTGCGTCGCGTGGGCCAGCTCGCGCAGGCGCTCGGGTCGGCTCCCGAAGCCGCTTCGGATCCAGTCGCCGAGCAGCCACATCAGGCCCAGGGCTTCGCCGCCGAGGTAGGCACCGGCGAACAGCCACATGCGAAGGGTGGCCCAACGGGTCGGTCGCAGCTCGGTGCCGCCGACCGGGCGAAAGAGATCGACGACGAAGGCCAGCAGACCGATCAAGGGCGCGGTCAGCAGCCACAGCAGCGCGCCCAAGAAGATCCCGGGGATGGTCAGCAAGCGCCGACGCAGGCGATGGGTCCACGCATCACGCGGGATCTCGCGCAGCTTGGACGGTGCGGAACCCACCTCCCCATGTTGCCAGCTTTCGGGCGGGGGACGGAACTGGCCCTTTGCTCAACCGAGCACGCCGGAGGAGGTCGAGCTCTGGGCGTCGCCGCGCCGATCGCGGGTGATCCCCGCGCGGTCGCGTTCGGACAGGACCTGGGGGTAGGCGCCATCGAAACAGGCGGCGCAGCGGGGACCCGCGTAGGCGGCGTCCATGCCCTCGACATCGAGAAACGAGAGCGATTCGGCCCCCAGACCGGCCGCCGCCTCGCGCTCGAGGGCCTCGAGATCCGCCGGAAAGCGGCGGGCGAAGAGCTCTTCTTCGGTCGACATGTCGATCCCGTAGAAGCAAGGATTGCGCACCGGCGGCGAGTGGATGGCGAGGTGCACCTCGCTGGCCCCGGCGTCGCGCACCAAGGCGAGCACGCGGCCCAAGGTGCTGCCCCGGACGATCGAGTCGTCGACCAGCAGCACGCGGCGCCCCTTGATCTCGCGGGGCAGGGGGTTGAGCTTGAGGCGCAGGGCGGCCGAGCGGGTCAGGCCGTCGGGCATGATGAAGGTGCGACCCGAGTAGCGGTTCTTGATCAGCCCCTCACGCAGGGGGCGGCCGAGGGTCTCGGCCACGGCGGTGGCGGCGGGACGCGCGGTGTCGGGGACCGGGATGACCACATCGACCTCGATGCCCTTGCGCTGGATCCGCTCGGCCAGCGCGCGGCCCATGGCCAGGCGGACCTCGTAGACGCTGCGGCCTTCGATCACCGAGTCGGGGCGCGCAAAGTAGATGAACTCGAAGACGCAAGGCGCGGGGGCCTTGGCGTCGAGGCGATGGCGGATGGGCTCTCGGCCCGGCCGCAAAAAGAAGGCCGTGTCGGGTTGCGGCTCTTCGTAGTGCTCGAAGTCGAGGGCGTCGAGGGCCACCGACTCGCTCGCCGCGATCCAAGCGCCGTCTTCGCGGCGACCGACGGTGACCGGGCGGATGCCGTTCGGGTCGCGAAAGACGACCAGGGTCGGCTCGCCGTCGAGCATCAAGGCCGCGACGATCGAGTAGCTGCCCCGCACCCGGGCCCGGACGGCGCGCAGGGCCTCGAGGGCGTCGTCGATGGTGTGGCCCGATTTACGTCGCTCCATCAGGGCGTCGGCGAACTCGCACATGGCCGGCTCGACGTCGCAGCGACTGAGCAGGTGGATGGAGCGGGCGGCGAGACTCTCGGAGAGCTCGTCGTAGTTGGTGACGTTGCCGTTGTGCGCCATGAGCACGCCCGGCTGTCGGTAGAAGAAGGGCTGCGCGTCGGCGAGCACGCCGCGGCCGATGGTGGGGTAGCGGACGTGGCCGATCCCGACGGGGCCTTCGAGGGCGCGCAGGTCCTCGGCGTCGAGGGCTCGGGTGACCTTGCCGAGGCCGCGGCGCATGAAAAAGCGCGCACCGTCGGCGGCCATGGTGGCGATGCCCGCGGAGTCTTGCCCGCGGTGTTGCAGCGCTTGCAAGGCGATGTGCAGACCCGGAGCGACGTCCGTGGGCCCGATGATTCCGACGAAGCCGCACATGCGATCGGTGTATCAGACCCGGTGCCGCTCGTGCAGCCCCGTCGGGTGTGCGCAGGCGCTCGGATCTCTGCGCGAGATCAATCGACGCCGACCCAGACGACGGCGATCTCTTCGACGCGAATGTCGCCCTTTTCGAGGCCGACCTCGAAGTCCTCGATCACCTCCGCGCGCTCGAGCCACTTGGCCTCGATCGCCTCGAGCTCCTCGATGAGCTCGGTCTCGAGCGACTCGAGCTCGGCTTGCTTGTCTTCGATCTTGTCTTCGGCTTGGTCCACGCGCGCCGCCGCTTTGGCCGACGCCGTGCGCCGCGAGGAGAAACCGCCGGCTTTGCCGGCCGCGCGCTTGGCCAAAGACTTCTTGGAGCCGCCGCCAAAAAAGACCGAGAGCATGGAGCCGATCCCCGAGACCGCTTCGTGGCGCTTTTGCGCCGATGCGTCGGCCTCGGCCTTGGCCAGCTGCCGCTCGGCCGTCTCGATCGCCTTTTGGGCGCTTTTGACCTTCTTTTCGATCTTCGCGTGCAGCTTGCGCTTGTCGTCTTCGCTGTCGGCGACGGCGATCTCTTGGCAGCGACTGGCGAAGTCGTCCCGCGTCTCGCCGATCCGTGAGTAGGCTTTGAGCTTCGTGTTGCGAAACAAGGTGATCTTCTCTTCGCGGTAGAGCCAGTCCTTGAGCTGGCGCTCGAAGGTCTTGAAGAAGGTCTTGTTTTGCAGCTTGACCGCCGGCTGGGCCCACCGGATCCCCTCGGGGGCGCGCTTGTCGAAGTCGCGCTGGTCGTAGTCCACGCTCAGCCCCCGCTCGGGCTCGACCGGATCTTCGAGGGGGAAGAAGACGGCCTCCCACTCGACGTCATGGTCGAGCTCGGCTTTGGTCTCGTCGAACTTGAGGTGCACGCGCGCGCACAAGGCCGGCTCGTAGCGCTTGGCCTGGGCGCGCGCCCCGACCTCCTCCGCCCAACTCGCGGCCGGGTCCAAGTAGTAGACGCCGATGTTGTCGGCCACGCTGGGCTCCGTCGGCGACTCGTCTTCGGCCAGGGGCTCGGCTTCGGGGGCCGCCGTGGTGGGGGCGGCCGTTTCGGGGGCCGCGGCGGGTGTCGGAGCGGGGGTCGCCGGGGCGGTCGTGGCTGGCGCCTTCGCAGCCGGGCTGGACGTCATCGGATCCGCCGCCGTCAAGCGGCCGACCTCGTCTTTGGTGAGCGGCCCGCGCAGGTAGTTCATGGCCCAGCGGGTGGTGAACAGTCGTGGCTGGCTGTCCTTGGTCGAGTGCAACAAGAACTGGCGCTTGCCGAGGCCCGAGAGCTGCTTGTCGAGGGTGGCCACGTCGACCTCGCCGGCGGCCGAGCTCAGGCCCTCGAGGATGCGAGCCTTGTCGCGCTCGGTCTGCAGACGCCCGATCATCCAGGTGCCCGCGTTGGACATCGCCTTGTAGTCGAGGTCCACCGGGTTTTGCGTCGAGAGCACCATGCCCACGCCAAAGGCGCGCGCTTGCTTGAGCAGGGTCAAGATCGG
>JAUIJR010000551.1 GCA_030431075.1 Polyangia bacterium
CCCCGCGGGCGCTGTCTTGGCCGCGGCCCAGGTCGCGCCGCGCGAGGCGGAACTCGACGCGCAGCTCGTCGGGGCGCGCCGCGTGCAGCCGCAGGAGCTCGAGCCAGGTCTCGTAGCCCAGCAAGGCTGCCGAGCCGGGCCCGGTGAAGACGGGGTCGACCCACAAACGCAAGGTGACTCGAGCGCGCTCGGAACCCACGGCGCTGGCGACCTCGCGGCACGCTTGCGCGGCCGTGGGTTCGGTCGGTGGAGCGCTCTTGGCCTCGGCACGCGCTGCGGGGCCGGCGCTCGCGCGGCTCGCACTCAGGCCCAAGGCGAGCGCCAAGCTGGGGAGGGCCACGGCGGCGCCCACCGCGAGCCGGAGCCGAGCGAGAGGGCTTGGTCGCCGCACCGCACAAGCTTGAACCGCGCCCCCCGCGGGACGCAAGCCGAGCGGCGTCGCGCGGCTGCACCTGCACGCACGAGGCCCAGCTGGCCCCGAGGACCCGCTTTGGGTAGCGTTGGGCCCGTGAGTCCCTCTCGGCGACCGCCTCCGCGAGGCCCGCGCAGCCCGATGGCCGCGTGGCGTCAGGGCGCGCGGCTGTGCCTGCTCACCGCGCTCGCGGTGTCGAGCGTCGGGTGCACCCGCCCGGCCTCGAGCGAGCTCGGTGAGCTGCCGCCTTCGGTGGGGGACTTCGACGACGCTCCGCTCAAGCCGATCGTGGTCGCGCACGGCGGCCAAGGTTCCCCGGCGGCGCTCAGCGACGGGCCCTTGCGTGCGGTCCAGGCCGCCCGCACACGCATGGACGCCGGCGACCCGCCCTGGGAGGCGGCCATCGTGGGGATCGAGGGCCTCGAGGACGACCCGCGCTTCAACGCGGGCATCGGCGCCAACTTGCGCATGGACGGCAAGACCATCCAGACCGACGCGGCCGTGATGGACGACCTGGGGAGCTTTGGAGCGGTGGCCGGGATCCGCGGGGTGCGGCACCCGATTCGCGTGGCCGAGGCCGTCGCCTCGACGCCGCATCTGCTCATGGTCGGCGCGGGCGCCCAGGCCTTCGCCGACACCCTGAAGCTCGAGGGCGCGACGCTGGCCACCCAGCGCGCCCGCGACAAGCTCGCTCACGGCTGGGCCCGCCTGCTCTCGGATCGACCGATGGCCGGCTGGGAGGGCGTCGACTGGCGCAAGGCGTGGAACTACGAGGTCCCCGCGCCCAAGAACCTCCGCGAGGCGCGGGTCTTGGCCCTCGGCGAAGAGGGGGCCGACGCCCTGGCCGCGGCCGAAGCCGCGGCCGAAGCGAGCCAGGCCGAGGACGAGTCCGCCGACACCGAGGACGGCACCAAAGACACGGTCGGCGTCGTCGTGCGCAGCTCCGAAGGTCACTACGCGGCCGCCTTGTCGACCGGCGGGACGACGATGGCCCTGCGCGGTCGCGTCGGTGACGTGCCGCAGCTGGGGGCGGGCTTGTACGCCGGACCTCATGGCGCCGTCGCGGCGACCGGTAAAGGCGAGGCGATCATCCGTGAACGCGTGGCCGCTGAGGTCTACCGACGGATGGCCGACGGCCTGCCGCCGCAACAAGCGATCGAGGTGGCCACCCGCAACATCACCGCGGACGAAGGCGTCGGCGTGATCGCGGTCTCCGATCTGGGCTGGGGGGCTTGGGCCACCAGCCAGATGGCCTGGGCCGCGCAAGAGGGCGCGAAGCTCTACCGCGCAGACGAGATGGTGTGGCGATGAAGCTTCTGCTCTTGTGCTCGAGTTTGGCGCTGGCCACGGGTCCGGCCACGGGTCCCGCGACCGAAGCTCCGGCCACAGCTCCCGCCGCGCCGGGCCCGGTCGATCTCGACGCCGACGAGGCCCCCGCGAGCTCGCCCGACCCAGCCGGAGAGAGCCCGGCCCTCGACGAAGACGCGGACCTCGACGAAGACGCGGACCTCGACGAGGACGCGGACCTCGACGAAGACGCCGACCTCGACGAAGACGCGCCGCCAGATCCTCGCACCGGTCCGCGTCCCAACTTGGCCGGCGAGTACCCCGTCTTGCTCGACGCAGACGAAGACTTCGAGGCCAGCGACTACGATCCGGCCCGCGACAGCCCGGCCGCACGCAAGGCCCTCGGACTGCGCAACGCCGGTATCGCGGCGACCGTGGCCGGGACCTTGTTGGTCTCGGGCTCGATCGCCTTGGGCCTTTCGGATCCCACGGCGCCCAAGGCGGGCAACAGCGGGTTCACCGACTCGCGCAACCACGCGGCCTTGGTCATGGGCATCCCCGGCGCCGTCATGCTCGGCGGCGGCATCGCGATGATCACCGTCGGCGTGCTGAGACAAAAAAAGCTCCGGGTCGCGCCGGCCGTCTCGCGTAGCGAAGCCGGCGTGGTCGTGCAGGGCCGCTTTTGATCGGGCGACGCGCGTGTCTTCCCGCCGGCGTCGTAGACGCGAGGGGATCCGCCCCGTCGCCTTCACGAAATCGTTGGCCCGGCTGCGTCCGCGGCTGATAGCTTTGGGCATGCCTCGTGCTTGGCTCGTGGGCGCCTTCTCGCTGGGCGTGCTGGTCTCGGCGTGTCGAAGCCAGTTCGATACGACGCCCTGCGATCGGGGCCACGAGTCGTGTCCATGCGCCGAGGGAGATACATGCTTGCCCGGCTTGGTCTGCGCGTCGGGCATCTGTGTCGACGAGTTCGGGACTGAATCCTCGGAGGACGAGGACGAGGAGGGCGGAAGCTCCAACACCAGCGAGGCGACCGGTGATGGTGATGGTGATGGTGATGGTGATGGCGATGGCGATGGTGATGGCGATGGCGATGGCGACGGCGACGGCGACGGCGACGGCGACCTCAGCGATCTAGACGACGACTTCGAAGGCGGCCTCGACGCGGCGTGGCAGCTCTTTCCGGCGGGGCAGGGGACGGTGGTGACCAACGAGGGCCGCTTGGAGATCCGGCCGGCCGTGAACACCCATTGGTTTCAGGCGCAGACCGGTTTTTTGGTCTACAAGCAGGTCCAAGGGGACTTCATGGTGACGACCCAGGTGCAGGTGCGGGACCGAAACGACCCGAGCGCACCGCTCACGCTCCCCCATCTCGCGGGTGGGCTCATGGCGCGCATCCCGGGGCCGGGAACGAATCACCATGTCGCGGCCACGGTGGGGCAGTACGAAGAGGGGGGGGCGCCGCAACGGGAGTGGGCTTCGACCGTCTCGGACGACACGGACTTCGGGCAAGCGCCGCTCACGGATCCATCCGGAGAGCTGCGCCTGTGCAAGGTTGATGACTCGGTCGAGTTTTTGTACCGCGAGTCGGCCGGCATGGTGTGGACCTCGATGACCCTGCGCGAGCGAGCGGACCTCACGGGAACCTTGTGGGTGGGCTTCGCCGCGCAAAACT
>JAUIJR010000552.1 GCA_030431075.1 Polyangia bacterium
GATCGACGCCGGGCATATGGCCCCACTGGTCGCCGCCGACGAGGTCAACGCCATGATCCTCGCGCACATCGAAGCCGCGGATCCCAAGCGCGGCGCCTGAAGCAGGCCCCCAGCCTTGACTGAGCACGAAAAAAGGGCGACCCCAAGGCCGCCCCTTTTCGCGTAGACCGGGCTCGACTAGTTCTCGGACTTCTCTTCGAACTCGGCGTCGATGACGTCGCCTTCGGGGGCCGACTCGCCACCGGAGGACTCGCCCCCGCCGGCCGCACCGGCGCCGGCGCCGGCGCCGGCGTCCGCCCCCGGGGCTGCGCCCCCACCCGCTTGGCCGTACATGGCCTCGGCGAGCTTGTGCGAGGCCGCCTGGAGCTTGTCGCGGGCGGCGACGACCTTGTCGTTGTCGCCGGACTCGATGGCTTCTTTCGCCTCGGCCATGGCCGTCTCGATCGCGTCCTTGGACTCGGCCGGGATCTTGTCGCCGTTCTCCGAGAGCAGCTTTTCGGTCTGCAGGACGAAGGCTTCGAGCGAGTTGCGGTTCTCGACCGTCTCGCGGCGCTGCTTGTCCTCTTCCTCGAACTGCTTGGCGTCGTCGACCATCTTGTTGATCTCGTCCTCGCTGAGGCCCGAGCTCGCGGTGATGGTGATGCGCTGCTCTTTGCCCGTGCCCTTGTCCTTGGCGGACACGTTCACGATGCCGTTGGCGTCGATGTCGAAGGTGACCTCGACTTGTGGCACGCCACGCGGTGCGGGCGGGATGCCCACCAAGCTGAACTTGCCGAGGGTCCGGTTGTCGCCGGCCATCTGCCGCTCACCTTGGAGCACGTGCACCTCGACCGAGGGCTGGTTGTCCGCGGCCGTGGTGAAGGTCTCGGACTTGCGGGTCGGGATGGTCGTGTTGCGCGGGATGAGCGTGGTCATCACGCCGCCGAGGGTCTCGATGCCCAAGCTGAGCGGGGTGACGTCGACCAGCACGATGTCGGAGACGTCGCCACCGAGCACGCCGGCTTGCACCGCCGCGCCGAGGCCGACGACCTCGTCCGGGTTCACGGTCTTGTTGGGGTCCTTGCCGAAGAACTCCTTGACCTTCTTTTGGACCAGCGGGATGCGGGTCGAACCACCGACCAAGAGCACCTCGTCGATGTCGCCGACCGACTTCTTGGCGTCGGCGAGCGCCTTTTTGCAGGGCTCGATGGAGCGCGTGACCAGGTCCTCGATCATGGACTCGAACTTGGCGCGCGAGAGCTTGATCTGAAGGTGCTTGGGCCCGCTGGCGTCGGCGGTCAAGAAGGGCAAGTTGATGTCGGCCTCGGGCGCGCTCGAGAGCTCGATCTTGGCCTTCTCGGCCGCGTCCTTGAGGCGCTGGCGCACCAACTTGTCGTTGGTGACGTCGATGCCGGAGTCCTTTTTGAACTGCTCGGCGAGCCACTTCATGATGACGCCGTCGACGTCGTCACCACCGAGGTGCGTGTCGCCGTTGGTCGAGATGACCTCCACGACGTTCTCGGCCACTTCGAGGATCGAGATGTCGAAGGTACCGCCACCCAAGTCGTAGACGGCGACGAGCTGCTCTTTGTCGCTGCCGCGCGAGTGGGCGTAGGCCAAGGCGGCCGCGGTGGGCTCGTTGACGATGCGCTTGACGTCGAGACCGGCGATGCGGCCTGCGTCCTTGGTGGCCTGACGTTGCGAGTCGTTGAAGTAGGCCGGGACGGTGATGACGGCCTCGGAGACGGGCTGCCCCAAGAAATCCTCGGCGGCCTTCTTGAGCTTCATCAAGACGCGCGCGCTGATCTCCGGCGGCGGGTAGACCTTGCCTTGAACCTCGATGGCCGCGTCGCCATTGGAGGCCTTGACGATCTTGAAGGGGACGCGGTTCGCCTCTTCGCCGATCTCCTCGAACTTGCGGCCGATGAAGCGCTTGGCCGAGTAGACCGTGTTCTCCGGGTTGGTGATCGCTTGTCGCCGCGCCTGCTGGCCGACGAGAACGCCGCCATCGGCGTCGAATGCGACGACCGAGGGGGTCGTGCGTCCACCTTCTTCGTTGGTGATGACCTTGGGTTCGTTGCCCTCCATCACACAGACGACGGAGTTCGTGGTGCCCAGGTCGATGCCGATGATCTTGCCCATTTGGTAGTCCTTTCTCTGCGCAGCCTCCGGGGTCCCGTCCACCGGCGCTCGGGGGTCGAAGCGCCGACCGGGGGTCCTGGCTGCGGTCGCGGGGCAACCTAGTTCGCTGACCCGGGGTGTCAACCCACCCGGGGCCACAGATGCAGAAGTTCAGGCCGCACGCGTCCGAGGCCCGCCCAGGGGCCTTGGAAGGGCGATCCAACGCGAGCGGCAGCTCACGTCGGCCGTCTTCTACCCGCAGGCGGTCGTGCAGCTGGCCTGCACGCACATGCCGAGCTCGCTCCACGCTGCGCTTTGCGCGGACGGCGCGCACGACTGCACCTCCCCAGTCGCAAGCACGCAGTCGAGCGCGGCATCGCAGTCCGAGTCCGCCTCGCAGCTTCCGAACTCGCTGCTGCACTGCTCGGAGGCACAACTGATGCAGGCTTGCCCGTCGCCGTCGCCGTCGCCGTCTCCATCGCCGTCGCCGTCGCCGTCGCCGTCGCCGTCCCCGTCGCCGTCACCATCGCCGTCGCCATCGCCGTCGCCGTCGCCGTCGCCGTCCCCATCGCCGTCGCCGTCCCCCGTCGAATCACCGTCACCGCTCGAGTCCGTCTCTTCGCCGCTCGTCGATGACGAGCTCGAACTCGATGCCGAACTCGAGCTCGAACTCGACGCGCCCCCCTCGGCCGGATCGGTGTCGTCCCCACACCCGAGAATCAGCGCAAGGGACACGCAGGTCGAAACAAGCCAAGGGACTCGCATGAACGCAGGCTACCACGCGGCTGCTCCAAAAAAGAGAGGGACGGTGGTGGTCCCGCCCCTCTCTTCTCTCGCTCGTGTCCCGATCAAGGAGGCGGCAGGTTGCACTGCGAGTGGCAGTTCAGCCCGACACATTGGCCGAGGTTGTCCCAAGCCGTGTTGGAGCCCGAAGGGGCGCAGCTTGGCGGATCTCCAGTCATTCCAACGCAGGTCAGCGCGGAGGCGCAATCCGTGTCGCCAGTACACGCCGCGATCTGGGACGGGCAGTTCGTCTGTGCACACGCGACGCACGCGGCGCCATCGCCGTCTCCATCGCCGTCTCCATCGCCGTCTCCGTCGCCGTCTCCATCGCCGTCTCCATCGCCGTCTCCATCGCCGTCTCCATCGCCGTCTCCATCTCCATCTCCATCGCCGTCTCCGTCGCCGTCTCCGTCCCCATCGCCATCTCCGTCGCCGTCGCCGTCTCCATCGCCGTCTCCGTCTCCATCGCCGTCTCCGTCTCCAT
>JAUIJR010000057.1 GCA_030431075.1 Polyangia bacterium
GCGTGGTCGAAGGCATTAGCAGCAACGGCCCCCAAGATCTCTTCGAGCTTTTGTGGCGGGACGCGCGAGGCAAGAAGCACCGCTACTTGGTGCCGGCCGTCCCGGGGATCGTGGTCGATTTCACCGCGGGGCGTCTGCGCCTCGATCCCCCCATAGGCATGCTTCCAGAGGCATTGGAGGCCGAATTCGCCGAGACCGAAGGCGGGGTGGCGTGAGCGAGAAGGACGAGGAAGTCGCGGCGAACCGGGCCCAGGTCTTCGAGCTCGTGAGCTTGTTTCCCGAGATGATCCGGGACTTCGTCGGACATGGACTGTTGGGCAAGGCCATCGACAAGGGCCTGGTCGAAGTGCACGCCACGGACCCGCGCGACTTCGTCGAAGGCAAGTACAAGAGCGTCGACGACACCCCCTTCGGCGGCGGACCGGGGATGGTGATGCAAGCCGAGCCGGTGGCGCGCGCGATCGAGTCGATCGAGGCGGCACGCGGCGCGAGCCTTCGGATCTTGTTGACGCCCTCGGCCCCCAGCTTTTCGCAGCGCGACGCGGAGTGGTTGGCGACGCACTCGCACATCACTTTGTTGTGCGGTCGCTACGAGGGGATCGACGACCGGATCCGCGAGCAGATGATCGACCGGGCCTACGCGCTCGGCGACTTCGTGCTCAACGGTGGAGAGGTGGCCGCGCTCGCGTTGGTCGAGGCGGTCTCTCGCCTGCGCGAGGGGGTGCTCGGCAACGAGAGTTCGGCGAACAAAGAGAGCTTCGCGGTCGAGCCCGGATCCGCGATGCGACTCGAGCATCCGCAGTACACCAAGCCCGCGAGCTGGCGTGGTCACGAAGTCCCCGCGACCTTGCTCGGCGGTGACCACGGGCGCATCGATCGTTGGCGAGCGCATGCGGCGTTGGCCCGGACCTGGGCGCTGCGTCCGGAGCTTCGCCTTCGACGCCGCCTGGAGTCGGCGCCGTCGATCACGATCGCCTTGCTGCGCGCGCCGGAGCACGCGCTCGATGCCGGGACGCTCGAGGCCCTGACTTGCTGGGTCGAGCCGCCGGGGGTGCAGTGCGTGAGCGTGGGCAAAGGCCGGGCGCCGAGCGGCTGGAGCCGAGCGCGCGACCTGCGCGACCTGCGTCGGAGCCTGCGTCAGGCCGGTCGCGGCGAGCCACGACTGCTGCGGTGGGTCCCCGTCGGGCGCTGGGGACCCGATTGTTTGGGGCCCGAGGCGCTCGCGGACGCGCTTTGGCGTGAGGATCCAGACATCGACCCCCTCGGACCGCTCGTCTTGCTCGTGGGCGCGGGGCCGATCTCCACCAAGCCGGCGATCGAGGCGAGCTTCGCCCCGCAGCGGCCCGAGCGCCTGAGCCCGGCCGAGGCGCGAAAAAAAGATCTCATTCGCGGCGTGAACGCCCTTGCGATCGGGGACGCTTTGATCGACATTTCGCAGCCCGCGAGCCCCCGGGACGCGCCCTTGGAGACATGGGCCCGTCACGCCGCCGAGTCCCTCGGTCGGATCTCCTCGAGCCCATCGAGGAGCTGAGGCGCCCCGAGCCCCTCTTTCGCGGACACGGAGAATTCCCATGAGCTACAGCAGCCCCACCATCGGATCCATCGAGCAAGAGCTCGCTCGCAAAGACATCCCGCACTTTCGCGCCGGCGATCGGGTCAAGGTCCACGCGCTGATCTCCGAGGGCGGCAAAGAGCGCGTCCAGATCTTCGAGGGCGTGTGCATCCACCGTTCGAACCGTGGCGCCCGCGGCTCCTTCACCGTTCGCAAGGTCTCCGACGGCATCGGCGTCGAGCGCGTGTGGCCCTTGCAGTCGCCCCGCGTCACCAAAGTCGAGCTCGTGAGCCGCGGTCGTGTCCGTCGCGCGAAGCTCTACTACTTGCGTGAGCGCAGCGGTAACTCGGCGCGCATCCGCGAGAAGATCGGCGCCTACAAACAAGAGGGCTGATCGGAGCGCGATCTCCTTCGCACGAAGGAGCGGCGCGCCCAGTTCGGATCCGGATGGCGAAGCCCGTCGACGACTCGTCCACGGCGCCATCGACCAAAGCGCGTGGTGATGCGGCCGAGGCCCTCGCCGCGCGCTTTTTGATCGCGCAGGGCCTACGCGTGCTGGATCGCCAGGTTCGCGCGGCGGGCGTGGAGCTCGACTTGGTCTGCGAAGGGCGTGAGGGCGATGCGCCCTTGATCGTCTTTGTCGAGGTGCGCGCGCGTAGCCGCGGAGATCTCGGGCACCCCCTCGAGACCATCGGCGCGGCCAAGCGGGGGCGTCTGGTCAAAGGGGCGACGGCGTGGCTGGTCGAGCGCGGCTTGTGGGAGCGAGTGGCCGTGCGCTTCGACGTGCTCACGGTTTCGACGAATCTCGAGCGCCTCGCCAGCGAGCACGACGGTGACTCGGCCTCGGGCTTCGAGGGCGTCGAGTGGATCGCCGGCGCCTTCGAGTCGAACTAGCCTTCACGCGCCCGCGTTCGAGACGCGCTCGCGAAAAAAGCCCCGCCGTGAAGCGGGGCTTTTTTCGTCGGGCTCGAAGCGCCGTCGACTAGGGCATGGTGCCGGTGTCGCAGACGGCCTCTTTGCCTTCGACCTCGCAGCGGGTCTGCAGCGCCATCGTGTCGGGCAGGTCGTCGTTGCACACGCACAACTTCTCGCAGCAAAAGGAGTCGAGCTCCTGGAGCACGACGCACTTGAACTCGCTTTCACAAGCGGTCTCGTCTTCGGGGACGGCGGGCTTGTTGAAGGCGCCGTCGTTGTTGCAGTCGGCGTCCGACGAGCACCGCTTGGAGCACATCGAGCGCTCGAGCACGTAGTCGATGCTCAGCTCGCAGCGGCCGTTCTCGGTGCACGTGAAGATGGTCTGGCCCGGGTTGCCGGTGTTGCACTCGGCGTCGCTGGTGCAGTTCGTGACCTCGGTCGGCTCCGACTTGACCTCACCGTAGATGCACAGCAAGTCGTTGCAGCTCAAGGCCGGGAAGGTGACCAGGAAGCTCGAAGGCGGGTTGACCGTGCCGTGGTTGCACGGCGCGCCGACGTCTCCATTGGGACAGCCGGTCAGGGTCAAAGCGGCGAGGGCCACGAGGGCCTTGCCGGCCGTGGCGAGCGAGAGTTTGGCGCGGGCGGGGAGCATGTCGGGTTCTTGCGTCGTTGCGCTCGTCGGCCGGCCGGCCGCGCGAGTGCGGAAAAAGGGGGGTTGGACGCCCTGGGCATCCTACAGGGCTGGCCGGGGGGGTCAAGACGCCTACACGGCCGCGCAGACGATCTCGGGGGGCGGAATTGGCACTTTGGACACAGTTCGCGCGAGGTGCGCGAATCCGTCAGGGCAACAAGAAATTCATGTAACTCAAAATACGTCTTGACGGAGAGAAACGGCTACCGTCGCTTCTTCCGACACCCTGGCCCACGGCTTTTTCCGACGAGGTGGGAGATGGCAGCCTGGAGGAGCGGAGGCGCGCGTGTCGGCGCTCGCATCCGGCCCAGGCCATCGGGGCCCGATGCGGCCCCAACGCGATCGGATCGCCTCCGGCTGGCCCTGTGGCGCTTGCGGCCGTTCGCGCCGCGCTGGTAACTTGCGGGCCGCCCGAGCCGCTCACGCGGTCCTCGTGGCGTGCTCTCCCCCCAACGCGCCGCCGCTTTCGCCGTGGCGTCGCCCCGACCACACCGATGAAGTTTCGCACGCTCCTCTCCCTCCCCTTTGCGTTGAGCCTCGCCCTCATCAGCGGCACGGCTGAAGCTGGTCCGCCGCCCCCGCCCGGAGGTGGACCGCCGCCCCCGCCCGGAGAAGGAAACGACGGCGCACCGCCGCCGCCTCCCGGAGCAAAACAAGACGGTGGCCCGCCGCCCGCGCCGGTCGCCGAAGGCGTCGCCTCCGAAGAGCAAAAGGCCGCCGAGGCCGCGTACAAGGAGCGCAAGCCCGACTACGCCGCCATCGCCAACACCTTCAAGAAGATCGCCGACGGCAGCAGCCCCGGCGATCCGGCGCGCGCCAACTTCTGGCTCGGCAAGACCCTCTTTCAGATGGGCTACTACGGCGCCTCGCTCGCGACCTTCAACACGATCGTCGACGCCGGCGCGCAGCACCCCTACCACCAGGTGACCTTGCCGTGGCTGGCCTCGCTCTCGCGCGTGCTGCCCGAAGGTGCCGGCGTGCTCGAGCAGGTCGGCAAGTACCGCGCCGACTCGCTCGAAGCGGAGCAGTTCGACGGCGTGCGCGACGAGCTGTACTACCTGCTCGGTCGCTACAACTACCAAAAGGGTGACCTGGGCCAAGCCATCGCGCTGCTCTCCTTGGTCCCCGAGCAAAGCGACTTCTACATCCCCTCGCAGTACTTCCTCGGCGTCGCCGAGACCCGCGAGTTCCACGGCCAAGAGGCCGTGGCCGCCTTCAAGAACGTTCTTCGCAAGAACATTCAGATGCGCGACGACGCCAGCGCCAAGCGCGGCAAGAAAAAGAAGAAGAAGCTGACCTCGGTCGAGCTCGACTTCGCCGAGCAAAACCAGCGCTTCGAAGAGCTCGCCAACATCGCGTTGGGCTACATCTTTTATCAGGTCGGCAAGTTCGACACGGCCATCAAGTACTTCGACCGCGTGCCCATGCAGTCGCCCTACTGGTTGGACGCCGTGTTCGCGGCTTCGTGGTCCGAGTTCCGCCTCGTCGAGGTCGAGCCCGAGCAGGCCAACCGCCACTACCAGCGTACGCTCGGGTACATCCACACCCTCAACGCACCTTTCTTCTACGACTACCTCTACCCCGAGGCGCTCGTGCTGAAGTCGGTGACCTACTACTTCAACTGCCGCTACGGTCCGGCCAAGCGCGCCATCGACGAGTTCAACGCGCGCTACGTCAAGACCAAAGAAGATCTCCAAGCCGTCTTGGATCGCGCGCCGGAGGACTACGAGCTCTACGAGTTGACCGTGGCCATCCGCGCGGGCGAGTCGGATCTCGATCCCTTCGTCGAGAAGGTCGCCCGCACCTCGCTGCAGGACAAGACGCTCGAGAAGTACTACGCCTACGTCGAGCGCCTCGAGACCGAGGAGTCGATGTTGGCCGGCGAGAGCTCGGACTTCAAAAACGGTCCGGTCGGCGACCTCATCACCGAGGACTTGGATTTGACCTTGTCGGCGGCCAAAGAGTCGGCCGGCGCCCAGGCCCGCGAGCGTCTCGGCAAGCAGATCGCCGAGATCAAGGCCCTACAGCGCGAGGCCATCAAGGTCGAGTACGAGATTCTCAACAAGCTCAAGACGGTCGGCGAAGAGGGCGTGGGCGAGCTCCAAAAGCCCCAGGTCGACAAAGAGCACGAGATCTACAACTACAACGGCGAGTACTGGCAAGACGAGCTGGGCTACTACTATTACAAGATCACCAGCGTCTGCGTGGAGTAGACCTGGCCTTTGAGGCGCCGGGTCCGCCCGGCGTCGACGCAGCCACATTCGCCCCCCGATCACTGGCGCAAACCGAAAGTACCCCCCACACGTAAAAACCCCCCGCCCGGAGTCAGCCGGGCGATCGCGGTCATCCCACGCGTGAGCGTCGGTTGGCTCCCGGTTCGAGGCCGAAGCCTTGCACCGATGTACCCGCCTCGGGCGTTCGCCCGCGGCACCCCCGAAACTACTGAGGTCCCAAGATGCGGTTCGACAGCAAAAACAACCAGCGTTCCTCCAAGCGGCGCCGCTCGCTCGGCGTGCTCGCCGCCACCACCGTCGCTCTACTCACCCTCGGCGTCGCCGTCCCCACGATGGCGCAAGACCCCGAAGGTGTCCGCTACACGCGTAAGTCCAAGAAGACCCGCGCCAAGTCGGACCTGATCAAGACGCAGTTCGAAGAGGCGAAAAAAGAGGAAGCGAAGCGACAAAACCGCCGCGTCGACATGATGAGCGGTTCGGACTTCGCCAAGCACCGCGAAGCCGTCGCCCAGGAGATGGCGGACAAGCAGATCGAGTTCCTCAAGCGACTCATCAAGTCCACCGACAAGTCCGACCCCGAGTACCCGGACCTCTTGTTCCGCCTCTCGGACCACTACCTCGAGAAGAAGGCCTACTTCGAGCTGCAAGCCGGCAGCTTGTACGACGCCATCTACGAGGCCGAGGACTCGGGCAACAAGTCCAAGCAAAAGCAGCTCGAGGCCAAGCAGCTCGAGTTCACCAAGAAGGCCAAAGAGGCCTCGGGTCAAGCCGCGCGCATCTACAAGGCTCTGGTCAACGACCCCGCCTTCGCCGGCTACAAGCGCATGGACGAGGCGCTGTACTACTACGCCTTCGAGCTCGGCAACCTGGGCCAGGAAAAAGAGATGCAGCTGGCTTACCAGCAGCTGATCAACAACTACCCCGAAAGCCAGTTCATCTCGCAGGCCTACCTGGCCTTCGCCGACTACTACTTCGGCAAGCAAGAGATCCAAAACGCGGTGCGCCTCTACCAAAAGGTCACCGAGTTCAAGGACAGCCCGGTCTACGCCTACGCCCTGTACAAGCTGGCGTGGTGTCACCTCAACCCGATCGGCACCGCCGAGCCGCGCTACGACAAGTCGCTCAACTACTTCGTGGCCACCATCAAGGCGACCCTCGAAGGTCGCGCGGGCTCCGAGGCCAACGGCAAGCAGCTTCGTCGTGACGCGCGTCGCGATCTGGTCCGCGCCTACGTCCACGCCTCGCGTCCCTCGCAGGCTTGGGACTTCTTTACCCAGTGGGGCAAAGGACCCGGCAAGGACGAAGACGACGTCCAAAAGATGATGCGTCTTTTGGCCAACCAGTACTTCGGCGAGGGCATGTACGTCGAGTCGACCTTCGTCTACAAGAAGCTTCAGGGCGAGTACCCGAACGATCCGGACGCCTGCGAGTGGCAAAGCCGCATCGTGGTGAACACCCTCGCCGAGGACAACAAGGCGGTGCAGTGGAAGGAGACCAAGGAGCTCGGCGCCTACTGGACCCGCTACAAAGAGGGCGACTTCAAAAAGTCGGTCAAGCGCAAGTGTCGTGACGCGGCGCTCGACACGATGAAGCAGATGGCCACCGTCTGGCACGACGAGGCCGAGAAGACCCGCATCGACGACACCTACGAGCTCGCCGAGATGGCCTACCAAGGCTTCTTGGACGTCTTCCCCGAGGACAAGGACGCCTACGAGCTTCAGTACTACTACGGCGAGCTACTTTGGGCCTTGGCGTCCAACAACTACGCCCAAAAGGACAAGGACTCCCGCGAGAAGGGCCTCAAGTACTTCCGCAAGGCCCACGACGAGTTCGTGCGTGCCCTCGAGCTCGATCCGAAGGGCAAGTACACCAAGGACGCTGCCTACGCGCAGATGCTCGCGATGAAGAACGCCCTCGAGTACGACGAGACGGGCGGCAAGGGCAAAGCCTGCAAGACCAACTCGGAGGGCATCTGCGTCTTCGATACCGGCAAGAAGAAGCGGGCCAAGCGCGACAAGGACACCAAGATGGACTCCGAAAAGGAGTTCCCCGTCTCGGACTACACCGACGACGAGAAGGCGATGCTCAACGCCTACGAGATCTACGAGAAGTACGTCACCGACAAGGATGACAAAGAGCTTCCGAAGATCATGTACCACCGCGCGAAGCTCATGATGGAGCACAACAAGTTCGACGAGGCCAAGCCCTTGCTCGAGACGATGGTCGAGAAGTTCGATGGCTCGACCTACGCCGCGTGGTGCTCCGAGATGCTTCTCGACCTGCTCACCATCTTGTGGGTCGACGAGAAGCAGACCCCCGAGCAGCTGGTCAAGAGCTCCGAAGAGCTCGAGCATTGGGCCAACAAATTCCAGACCATGAAGGTCTGGACGCACCCGGAGGCGGACCAAATTCGCGAAGCGGTGCCCCGCCTACTCGCCGGCATCGGCTGGAAAAAGGGCATGGCCTACCGCGACGCCGGTGCGGCCTACGTCGAGGGCAAGCCCGGCGGCGACCCCGAGGGCTTCAAGAAGTGCGCCCAGCAGTTCATCCAGGTCTACAACGACCACGCCGACCACGACAAAGCGGACACCCTGCTTTGGAACGCGGCCGACTGCTCCGACGCCGGCTACATGGTCGGTCAGGCCATCAAGATCCGCGACATCTTGCTTGCGGAGTACCCCGAGTCCGAGCACGCCAAGGACACGATGTACTTCGTGGCCCAGTCGCACCAAGCCGTGGCGCACTACCGTGACGCGGCGGCGCGCTTCGAGGAGTTCGCCACCAAGTACAAAAAGGACGACCGCGCCGCGGACGCCCTGCAAAACGCCTACCTCTTCCGCCTCGGCATCGGTGACGAGCAACAAGCCGCCACCGACCTCGAGAACTACGAGTCCTTGTTCAAGCGCAAGGACGTGAAGACGGCGGCCAAGATCTTCTGGTCCAAGCACGACCTGCTCAAGACCGACGGCGAGCGCAAGTCGCACGCCGAGGCCTACCTCAAGACCTATGGCAGCCGCGGCGGCGTCGACCGCCAGGCCGTGGCCGAGGCGGTCATCGGTCAGATCATGTGGCGCCGCTCTTGCGAAGAGGAGCTGCTCTACGACAGCTGCTTGAGCATCAAGCGTCAAAAGGCGGTCTCGGGTCTCGCCGAGATCGAGCGCCAAAAGAAGATCCAAGAGCGCCGCGCGCGTCTCGAGGAAAAGAAGGCCAAAGAGAAGAAGAAGTACCGTCCGCCACAGCGCTGCGGTTCGTCGACGCAAGGCGTCATCACGATCCACAAGCGCTCGAGCAAGACCGCGGCCGCGGCTCAAAAGCACTTCTCGACCGTCCTCAAGCTCGTCCGCAAAAAGCCGAGCATCCCGGCCGAGGATCTGCAGCGCGCCGAGGCCTTCCGCAATGCCTGGGGCATGGCGATGGTCTACGAGGCCGACGAGAAGTACGAGGAGTACCTCAAGCTCACCATGCCGGAGGAGCTCTCCTTCGTGGTCGAGGAGTACAAGAAGGACTCGGGTTACCCCAAGTGGGAGCGTGAGTACGCCGAGCAGGTCAAGCAAAAGGCCGACTCGGAGAAGCGCTTCAAGTCCTTCTTGGAGAAGAAGAGCAAGCTGCTCAACGAGCTGACCGAGCGCTACGCCAAGGTCAAGGACACGGGCTCCCCCTACTGGGTGCTCGCGGCCGCGGCCCGTACGGCCATGCTCTCGCAGAACTTCGCCGACCAGCTCTACCGCGCCGAGGTCCCCCGCGACTTCAAGACTGAAGACGAGTACTACGCGTACTGCGACACCCTCAGCGACTTCGCCCAGCCCCTGCAAGAGCAGGCCTTCCAGGCCTTCACCTACTGCATCGAGCGCTCGACGGAGTTCCAGTTCTTCAACGAGTTCTCGCGCCTGTGCGAGGACGAGATGCAGCAGTGGGACGCGGACAAGTACCCGGCGACCAACGAGTTGTTCGGTACCTCCATCTACACCCGCAGCCAGGTCTCGCGCGCCGACGTGATGCGCGACCCGAGCGGTGGTCACCAAGCGGTCGCCCGTCGCAAAGACGGCGCGTCGGAGCCGAAGGAAGAAGAGAAGGCCGAGGAATAGGCCCGCGCTTCGCCATCAACCGGACCAAACAGGAGATCCACGATGAAAACGCGTAACTCGATCACTTCCCTCGTCGCCCTCTCGCTCATGCTCGGCATGAGCGCCTGCAAAAAGAAGGACAAGGGCACCAAAGACCCGGGCACGACCACGCAACAAGAAAAGCAGGCCGAAGCCAAGGCCATGGCCGAAGCCAAAGAGGACTTCGACAAGGCCCTCGCCACCTACGACGAGGCCGCCAAAGACGGCTCGATCTCGGGTGGAGAGTGCGACAAGACGGCCGGCGCCTTCGAGCGGGTCTACAAAGAGCACGGCGATCGCATGAAGATCGCCTACTTCAACGCCGCGACGATCCGCGAAGCCTGCGGAGAGACGGACAAGGCGAAGAAGATGTACGAGGAGCTCGCCGGCGGCAAAGAGCCCTTCCACCTCGCGCTGAACAACCTCGGCGTTTTGGCCTGGAACCGCGGCGACACCAAAAAGGCGATGGAGTACTTCGAAAAGTCGGTCGCGGCCGACAAGAAGCTCGCCTTCGCCGCTCGCAACAACCTCGCGGCCGGCCTGCGTAACCGCTACACGGACGCCGACAAGCCCGACAAGAAGGTCTTCGAGGAAGCCGAGCTCCAGATCCAAAACGTCCTGGCCGTCGACACCTCGAACCAGGCCGCCTACGAGAACCTCGCGCGTCTGTACTACGACCGCGGGCGTCTGGCCGACCCCTCCTACCTGCTCTTGTCGAACCTCGTGGTGACCCAGGCCATCACGGTGCTCAAAGAGAGCGGCAAAGAGAGCGCCGACCTCTACAACCTGGCCGGCCTCTTGCGCATGCAAGAGGACAACCAGATCGAGGCGCTCAAGGCCTTCAAGCGCGCGACCAAGGTCGAGCCCAAGCACACCGACGCGAACTTGAACATCGCGTTCATCTCGATCCGCTTCCGTGACTACGCCACGGCCGAGACCTCCTTGGACATCGCGCTCAAAGACCCGGCGCAGTCCAAGAACGTCGAAGCCCTGCTCGCCATGGGCGTCGCCAAGCGCGGCCTCAAGAAGTACGACGAAGCGGCTGACTACTACGGCCGGGCCTCCAAGCTCGCGCCGAAGGATCCGCGCCCCTACTACAACCTCGGCATCTTGCAGCACGAGCACATCTCCGCCACCAAAGACGACGTCAAGGAGCAGGAGAAGGTCTTCAAGGTCGCCAAGGACCAGTACAAGAAGTTCGTCGACCTCGCCGCCGGCGACAAGCAGTGGGCCGAGCTGGTCGACGATGCGAAGGGCCGCATGGTCATCATCGACGACGCCATCGTGGCCTTCCGCAAGGCCGAAGAGATGGCCGCCAAGGCCAAGGAACTCGAGGAACTCGAGAAAAAGCAGGCCGAAGAAGAGCGCCAGCGTTTGCTCGAGCTCGAGAAGCAAGCCCTCGAAGCCGAGCAAAGTGGCGGCGGCGGTGGCGACGCTGCGGCCGAAGGCGGCGAGTAGACTCTGCCGCTTCTCGGCGCGCCGAAGCGCCGGACAAAAGGGATCGCTCCATCGAGCGGTCCCTTTTTCTGTTGGGGGGCGCGAGATCGGCGCGTGGGCTGGGCCGTTCCGCAGGCCCATGTCCTCGAGAACCAAGCTCCCTTTCGCCCTCGCGGCTGGCCTCGCCCTGGCCGCCTTTGGCCCGATCCCCGCCGCCCACGCCGCGCCCGCGCCGAATGACGATGCCGACCAAAGCGCTCGGATCGACGACCAGACCTACATCTTCGTCGAAGGGGACGAGTTGGACGGCGAGGTCCTGCGTCCGATCGGAACGCACGTACAGCGTCGCCCGGGGACGCGGCATCCCTCGCTGATCAAACTCCGCGTCAGCTTCAGCGACCGTCTCGAGCACCACACGCGAGACATGTGAGAGCCACCCGACTTGGTACCCGCGCGCGTTGCGCGCAACAGCTTTACCATTTACACCAACCCCAGCGGCAGGTACTTTCCTCCTGCCCCTTTGCCCGCCGAATTTCGGCAAAAGTGAGGAACGATGCGTACGATTTTGGCCACGGCAGCTGCCCTCTGCCTCTTTTCCACCCCTGCTTTCGCGGCTCCGGCCGGTGACGGCGATGCGGACACCGCGGCGCGAGCCGGCTCGGCTGGCGGCGCGACCGTCTACGACTTCGAAGACGACAACGTCGACGGTGAGCTCTTGTCGCCCACGGGCGCCAACATCAGCTCGCGGGGACGCACGAAGCACGAGTCGATGATCAAGATTCGACCGCACTTCATCCCCGAGCTGATCAAGATGGCAAACGACATCTGATCGCCGCGGGCCCGGGAAGTACCCGGGCCTTTGTGTGTGCGGTCACATAGCGCAAGCCGATCATTTTTTTCCCCTCAGGGGAACCTCGGACCCTCTCACATGTCTGTGCGAGGGTCCGGCCGCAGCGCCGGGCGGCCAACCGGGCGCAACGCCCCCCACCAGGACCTCTCCCAATGTCCCAGACCACCCTGAACCTCAAGATCTACCGCGGTGACGAGCTCGTCGAGACCAAGGCGCTCGCCCAAGACGTCATCAAGATCGGCAAGCTGAAAAGCAGCCACCTCTGCCTCGACGACGACTCGGTGGCCCGCATGCACGCGGTCATCGAGGTCTCCGGCAACGACGTCCGCATCATCGACCTCGGCTCCTCGACCGGCACCGTCCTCAACGGCGCCCCCGTCGAGAAGAACGCCAGCTTGGGTTCGGGTGACGTCCTCCAGTTCGGCGCCTACCGCGTCGAGGTCGAGGTCGTCGATGCCGCCGCCGCCGCTGCCGCAGCTGCCGCCGCCGCCGCTGCGGTCGCCGCCGCTCCGGCTGCCGCCGCCGCTGCGCCCGTCGCCGCGCGTGCCCCCGCCCCCCAGATCCAAGTCGATCTCTCCGACGTCGAAGTCGACGACGGACGCCAAGTCGCCGAGGTCGTGGCCATGTACGGCCGCACCGTCCTCGACGTCGGCCACGTCGGTCAGACCAAGAGCCGCAAGGCGACCGCCATGCCTCTGCTGGCCGTCGGTGGCGCGATGATCGTCGGTGGCCTCGGGCTCTTCGCCTACGAGGCTTCGCAAGACTGGGAGAAGTACCACAACGAGTCGATCGAGGCGCGCGAGCAGGGATTGGCCGCCCCGACCAAGCCCGGTGCCGGCACCGGACCGCTGGGCTTCGGCCTCGCCTTGTTGGGTCTCATCCCCTTCATGGCCGGTGGTCTTCGTCTGCGCGAAGACGTCATCGAGAACTACACCATCGGTGAAGGTCACCACGCGACCTTCCACGTGCCGACCCACGGCATCCCCGACGCGGTGGCCTTCCCCCTCGTCCGCTCGAGCACCGGCGACTTCACCTTGAACTTCACCGACGCGATGAGCGGCGACGTCTCCTTGGACGGCCAGCGCATCGACCTCAAGGAGTTGGTGAGCACGGGTCGAGCCGCGGGTGCCGGTGGCGCCTACAGCTTCCCGATCCCGCGTGGCGCCAGCGCCCGCGTCAAGTACGACGACGTCACCTTCCACATCAACGCCGTCAAGCCCGGCGCCATCGTGGCCGGTCGCGGCGAAGTGGACTGGCCCTTTTGGATGTTCGTCGGAGGCACCGGCGCCGTCGCCATGAGCCTCTGGATGCTGCTTCGCGCCATCCCGGACGACATGCTCGGCTTCGACTTCGACGAAGACATCAACGACAACCGCTTCGCCCGGTACATGTACCAGCCGGACGAGACCAAAGAAGAGGAGCCCCCGCCCGAAGAAGAGGTCGCGGACTCCGACGACAAGGCCGGCGGTGACGGTCAGCGCCACAAGGGCGAGGAGGGCAAGATGGGTAAGCCCACCTCCAAGTCCAAGTCGGGTCTGTACGCGATGAAGGGACCGAAGGACGCCATCCCGCAGATGGCCCGTAACTTCGACCCCGACATGGCGGCCCGTAGCGCCGGTATTCTCGGTGTCATGCAGCAGCAGGGCGGCCACTTCTTGGCCTCGCCCTACGGCGGTGCCTTCGCGGTCGGCAACGACGACGAGGACGTGTGGGGTGGACTCACCGGATCCGAAGTCGGCGAAGCCTACGGCGTCGGCGGCCTCGGCCTGGTCGGTACCGGCCGCGGCGGTGGTGGTACCGGTGAAGGCACCATCGGTCTCGGCAACACCGGCCTCATCGGCAAAGGTGGCGGCGGTGGCAAGGGCTCCGGCTACGGTCGTGGTTCGGGCGCCGGCTTCGGTGGTCGCGGCAAGCGAGTGCCCCGCGTGCGCCAGGCCAAAGCCAAGGTCCAAGGTGCCCTGGACAAGGACATCATCCGCCGTATCGTCCGCGCCCACATCAACGAGGTGCGCGGCTGCTACAACCAGGGTCTGAGCAAGAACCCGAACCTCCAAGGTCGCGTCGCGGTGAACTTCGTCATCACGACCACCGGCAAGGTCGGCTCCTCCGTCGTGCAGGAGACTTCGCTCAAGGATCGCTCCGTGGCGAACTGCATCGCCAAGGCGGTCAAGCGCTGGAAGTTCCCCAAGCCGCGCGGCGGCGGCAACGTCATCGTGACCTACCCCTTCACGCTGACCCCCGGCTGATCTTCGGGCGAAGGCCTCGTCCTTCGCCACGAACAGGCCCGACGAGACGAGGCTCGACCCAACGGTCGGGCCTCGTTTCTTCTTTGGTCGACGATCATTACGAAACCGCGCTCACATCTAGACCGCGAACTGTGCGCGGAGTCGGCAGGCTCAAAAAGTTCATGCCTCTCGGCGCCCGTGGTGCTTGTCACCAGGAGCCCGCATAGATATCCTCGGGTGCCCAAAAACTGGGGTTTTGTCGAGATGCGCCGCACGCTGTTCGCCCTACTGATCGCGCCCACCCTGTCTCTCACCGCCTGCAACCTGGAGAGCCAGGCTCGCGTGGATTCGATCCACCGCATGAACGAGGGCGTGAAGCACTACAAGAAGAACAACCTCTCGGGTGCGGAACAAGCGCTCAAAGAGGCGATCAAGATCGATCCGACGAACCACAAGGCTCACGAAGCTCTCGGAACGCTAATGCGCAAGCAAGAGCGGTGGGCCGACGCGGAAGCCGCGTACAAGTCGGCGATCGAGTCGATGGCCGAAGACCAAGTGGGCAAGTACCACTACGAGCTCGGTCTGGTGACCTCGAAGCTCGCGCACGGCGAAGGCGTCACGCGTGCCACCTTCGAGCAAAAGGCGAACGAGGCCATCGCCTCTTTCGACCAAGCGCTCAAGCTCGACCCCACGCTCTACAAGGCCCACTACCAGATGGGCCGCCTCTACGAGGAGCTCGACCAGCCGGAGCAGGCCGACCAAGCCTACCGCGCTTCGATCGACATCAACGGTGGGTACACGCCGCCGCTGGTCTCCTTGGGCAGCATGTACATCGACTACGGTTTCTCGAACGTGGCCATGGCCGTGCTCGAGGCCGGCACCAAGGCGAACCCGACGGACGCCGGGGTGTGGAAGGGTCTCGGCGAGGCGCTCCAGAACTTGAACAAGACCCAAGAAGCGATCGACGCCTACACCAAGGCGACGAAGATCGATCCGGACCAAGCGGACGTCTACTTCTCCTTGGGCATGGCCTACGCCGAGCTTCGCCAAAAGGCCGAAGCGACCGAGGCGCTCGAGACTTTCTTGAAGAAGGCGGGCAGCAGCGCGCCGCCGCACACCATCAAGGCTGCGAACGACACCATCGCTCGCATGTCCGACGTCATCTAGGCGGCGCGAGCTCGCCCGAAGCACGCCGCTCGATCCCACGTTTCGGACGTGGGGTGGGGCGAGTGCGCGCACGTGCGTGACGAAAGTCGACGCTCGATCAGCGCTGGGCGGAGCCGACTTCGACCGGAGCGACGCGAGCCTCGGCGCGACGGATCCGCGCCGAGGTGCAGCTTCGTTCGAGTCGGCGCCGCCCCACAAAAGCACTCTCGCGAAGTTGCTCGGATCGCGTTGAGACCGGCCGTCCGCACGTGTTACACACCCTCTCCGAGCCAGCGAAATTCCCCTGAAATGCTGGCAAGATAGGGCCCAGATGGAGATCACCCAGCGGATCAAAGGACGCCTCAAAGAGGTTCACGACTGGAACGCCATCATCGACGAAGTCGAAGCGGAGGCGTCGTCGTTGTCCGATGCGCCTTCGCAGTCGAAGGCGATGTTCGAGCTTGCACGCGTTTGCGAGGAGTTCTTCCTCGACAAGGCGCGCGCCATGCAGTGCTACCAAAAAGCGTTCAAGCTCGATCAGAGCAACTTGAACGCGCTGCAGCACGCGCGCGAGATCTATCAAGAGATGGCGCACCTCGAGATGGTGACGCGCTTGATGGGCCTCGAGCTCAAGAACAATCAAGATCCGGATCGCGCTCCCTCGCTCAACTACGCCTACGGAACGGCGATGTTGAACCAGCGTCAGATCGACACGGCGAAGAGCTTCCTCGAAGCTGCGTCCTCCGCCGCGCCGAACAACTCGACCTACCAAGCGCGCTTCCAAGAGACCATCTACGACCGCGGCAACTGGGAGCTCGCCTTGCAGACGATCCTCGATCAGCTGCAAGCGATGACCGGTGGTGGAGATCCCCTCGGTGCGCAGGTCGCCGGTCGCGGAAGTGATCTTTCCGCGTCCTACCTCAAAGCCGCGCGCATCTTGCAGCAGGAGTCCCCCGAGGACCCGCGCATGCTGCCGCTTTTGTTCAAGGCCCTCGACTCCGATCCGCTCAACGAGGAAGCCGCCTTTTTGGCCGAGACCATGCTCGCGGCCGGAGGACATCTCCAGCACGTTCAAAAACTCCAAGACCGTCGCGTCGGTCTCGTCGAGTCGCTCGACATCAAGCTCCAGCTTCTCGTCGACTTCGGCAATTTGTGGCAGGTCCGCCTGAACAACCCGCCGATGGCCGCCTACTTCTACCGGCAGGCCCTCGAGCTCGCCTACGGCGACGCGGACGTCTACTTCCCGGGACACGTCGCGGCCTTCCGCGCGGTCAAGGCCCAAGGACTCGAGCAAGGTCAAGTCGACGGACTTCGCGATCTGGTCGACCGCGGACTCGCACAGACCGACGATCCCGACGACCACGCCACCTTGGCACTCGAAGCCGCCGAGCTCGCGTGGAAAGGTGAGAGCGATGTCGATGCCGCCCGTGCCTACTTGGCGATGGCGATCGGCGAAGCACCGACGCACGCGCTGTTGAGCGCTTTCGTCGACGAGCACGGCCCGGTAGGCGACGCGCCCGCAGCCGAGCCCGAGCCCGAAGTCGCGGCCGAGCCTGAGCCCGAGCCCGAGCCCGAGCCCGAGCCCGAAGTCGCGGCCGAGCCTGAGCCCGAGCCCGAGCCCGAGCCCGAGCCCGAGCCTGAGCCTGAGCCTGAGCCCGAGCCCGAGGCGGAAGAAGAAGAGGAAGAAGAAGAGGCCGAGGAGGAGGAAGAAGAGGAAGAGGAGGACGAGCCCGATGCGCCGCCCGTCGAAATGGGCGACGAGACCTTCACCGCCGATGAGATGAAGCTCATCAAGAAGGCGCAAAAGGCCGACGAGAAGGGCGGAAAGCGAGCCATCGATGCGTGGCGTGCCGCCGTCAACGCGATGCCCGAGAAGGTGTTCCCGCGCGAGCACCTCAAACAGCTCTACGTCGCGGCGAACAAGTGGAGCAACGTCGCGGATCTCTACAAAGATCAGATCAAGCGCGCCGAGGACGAGGCGACCAAAGAGCCCCTCTACTGGGAGTTGCTCGAGATCTACCGCGAGCGGCTCAAGCAGCCCGGCTTGGTGGTCACCACCTTGTCGGCGCTCGAGAAGATCGCCGACGCCGAAGGCGACGTCGACAAGCAGCTCAAGGTCGTCGAGGCCCAGCAAGCGCAGTTCGAGTCGATGAAGCGCTGGCCCGACCTGATCGGCCGCATCCGTCGTCGGGCCGAGCTCGTCGAAGATCCGACCCAAAAGACCGCGCTGAACTTGGAAGCCGGCAACTTGTTCTTGGACAAGTTCAACAACCAGGCCGAGGCGATCAAGAGCTTCGAGGCCGTGTTGGAGGCCGACGAATACAACGCCGAAGCGATCGGCAAGCTCAAAGAGCTCTACCAGCGCCGTCGCGACTGGGAAAAGATGATCGACGTTCAGCGCAAAGAGCTGGCGTTGATCGAGGACGCCACCGAGCGCCAAGCGCAACTTCTCGAAGTGGCGCGCATGGCCGGGCAGAAGATCAAAAAGCCCGCGCTGTCGATCGAGCTTTGGTCCGCCGTCCTCGAGAACGACCCGACCAACCTGGAGGCCCTCGAGCACCTCGAGTCGATGCAAGAACGCGACAAGAACTGGGAGGGACTCGCCGAGACCCTCGAGCGCTTGATCGAGCTGCAAGACGACGAGAGCAAGAAGTCGGCCTCTTTGGTCAAGCTCGGCTTGCTCTACTCGGACAAGATCTCGAACAACGAAGCGGCCATCCGCACTTGGGAGGCCCTGTACGAGCTCGATCCGAGCAACCGCCGCGCCCAAGACGCCCTCAAAAAGCTCTACTTGGCCGAGGGCAACATGGACGCCCTCGAGGAGTTCTACGCCAAGCAAGAGAAGTGGGGCGAGTTCATCCGCGTCCTCGAGCGCGAGTCCGACAACGCGGACGGCGAGCAGCGCACCAAGCTGACCTTGAAGATCGCGGAACTCTACAAGACCCGCATGGAGAAGCCCGACCGGGCGATCCGTGCCCTCGAGAAGGGCCTGGGCAAGGACGAGAACAACCTCACCTTGGCCGAGGCGCTGATCGAGCTCTACGAAGAGGCCGGCGACGAAAAGCACATCGCCGGGCCCTTGGGCATCAAGCTCGAGCACACCGAAGACCCCGAAGCGCGCCAAGCCCTGCTCGGCCGCCTCGCCGATCTCGCGGAGCGCGTCGCCGGCGACAAGGCCCTGGCCTTCAGCTACTACCGTCGCGCCCTCGATGAGGACCACTCGCGCGCGGCTGCCGTCGAAAACATGGCGCGCCTCGCCCCGGAGACGGGCTTGTGGCAGGAGATCGTCGCGGCCTTTGAACAGGGGACCGAGAAGTACGGCTCCGACCGCGACAGCTTGCCGATGCGACTCACCCTCGCCTCGGTCTACGAGACGCAGCTCGGCGAGGCCGAAAAGGCCCTCGCCGCGAACCAGGCGATCTTG
>JAUIJR010000058.1 GCA_030431075.1 Polyangia bacterium
TCGACGTCATCGTCTTTCAAGACCAAGGCGAGATGATCGTCCAGACCCTCACGGATCTGCGCAACACGGGCATCTACGGCGGCCTGATCGGCGTGCTCGTGCTCTTCGCCTTCTTGCACCGGGCGCGCACGACCCTCGTCGCCTCCTTGTGCATCCCGATGTCGGTGTTGGCGGCCTGCGCCGTGCTCTTCTTGCGCGGCGAAGACCTCAACACGGTCGTGCTGCTCGGCTTGGTGCTCGGCGTCGGCATGTTGATCGACAACGCGGTGGTGATCGTCGAGGCGATCCAGCTGCGTCTGCAACGTGGGGACGCGCCCGAGACGGCCGCCCGCGAGGGCGCGCGCGCGGTCGGCCTGGCCACCGTCGCTTCGACCATGTCGAGCGTGATCGTCTTTTTGCCGCTGGTCCTCGGCGACCCGGCCGGCGACGACATGTACACCTACCTGGTCCCCCTCGGCGCCACCTTCGTGACCGCCTTGCTGGCCAGCTTGCTCGTCTCGCAGAGTCTCGTGCCCTTGCTGATGCGGCGGGTCAAGCAGCGCGAGCACCGGGCGACCCGCCACCCGCTGCTCGACGCCGTCTCGCGCGCCTACGGCCGCCTGATCGCGCTGACCTTGCGCTGGCCCAAGCTGACCATCCTCTCGGGCCTGCTGCTCACCGCCTCGGCCGTCATCCCCGGCGGACGCCTCAACTACGACTTCGAGCTGCAAGAGCGCTCGATCTCCTTGCCGATCCAGTTCGAGTTCACGGGCTCGACCGACTACGAGGTGGTCGAAGCCGGTCTGCGTACGGTCGAGGACGCGCTCTTGTCCCAGCGCGAGGAACTCGGCATCGAGAACATCGCCTGCCAGTTCCGCGACTGGGGGGGCAACTGCGACGTCTACCCGGCCGTGGCCATCGAGTCGGAGCTCGAGATGTCCGACTTCCAAGCGAAGATCACGGCGCTGCTCCCCGAGCAGGCCGGCGTGCGCTACCGCGTCAACGAGCGCGACGGATGGCGCAACCGCGACCGCGACCCGCGGGTGGTCCCCTTCGCCTTGCGCGGCGAGGACATGCCCACCCTCTTCGCGCTCTCCGAAGAACTCGCCGACCGACTGGCCGCGGAGCTCCCCGCGGGCGACCCGCAAAAGCCGGAGGCCGGCGGGGTCGACACAATCACCGGCCCCTTCAACGAGGGCAGCCGCGAGCTGCACATCCACCTCGACGACGATCGCCTGCGCCGCTACGGCCTCGACGCGGACGGCATCGCGCAGATGGTCGGCTTCGCCTTCTCGGGCGTCTCCCTCGGTGAGCTGCGCGGCCCCAAGGGGCAGATGAGCCTGCGCTTGAGCACCGCCTCCGACAAAGAGGACGGACCCGGTCGCGCCGAGCTCGAGGACCTGCGGATCCCCTTGCCGGCCGGCGGCGAGGTCCCCCTGGGCAGCATCGCCACCTTCGAGGTCGAGCGCAGCCCTTGGTGGATCCAACGCGTCGACCGACAGACCGAGGCGCGCATGGCCGTCCGCTTTTTCACCGCCGACCCCGGCAACCACGAAGCGGTGATGGCCATCGTCGACCGCTTCGAGCTGCCCGAGGGCTACGAGTCCGGCAACCAGACCCGCTGGCGCGGCCACGACGACAAGACGGCCGAGCTGCTGGTCAACGTGGCCTTGTCGCTGCTGTTGGTCTACGCGGTGATGGCCTCGCTCTTCGAGAGCTTCTTGCAGCCGGCCGGCATCCTGATCACCTGTCTGCTCGGCTGCGTCGGCGCCCCCTGGGCCATGTGGGTGACGCAGACCACCGTCGACGTCGTCGCCATCATCGGCTTGCTGATCCTGATCGGCATCGTGGTCAACAACGGGATCATGCTCGTCGACCTCGTGACGCAGCTGCGTCGCAGCGGCATGCCGCGCCGCGAAGCCCTGATCCAAGCCGGCCGCGATCGCCTGCGGCCGATCTTGATGACCGCGAGCACGACCATCTTGGGTCTGGTGCCCATGCTCATCCACCACCCCACCTTGGCCGGCGTCTACTATCACGGCATCGCCATCATCGTGGCCGGCGGCCTGCTCACGAGCACCTTGATGACCCTGCTCTTCTTGCCCGCCACCTACGCGACGGTCGAAGACATCTCGATTCGCGCCCGCCGTGCCTTTCGCCGCGGCCGCGGCCGGGCCTGAGCCAGCGCCCCTCCACGCAGGGCCAAAGTCTTCGGACCTCGCCGCTCAATTCCGGCCGAGCGCCATGGTCGCCACGCGCCGCACGCCCGTGCCCGGCGCGTCGGCGTAGCCGACCCCGATGTGATCGTGGGAGGGGTTCATGATGTTCGCGCAATGCCCGTCGCTCGCCATCCACCCGTCGAAGGTGGTCTGTGCGTTGGCGTAGCCACGGATGATGTTCTCGCCCCAGCCCATGGGGTTGTATCCGGCCGCCTCCATGCGCGGACGCGGACCCACCAAGCAGTACTGCGGCCCGCCTTGGCCGAGCTGATCGTCGCACAGCTCGTTTTGCCCACACTGCATGCTCGTGGTGCAGGTGGCCGGCGTGTCTCCGGGCAGCGGCCAGGTGCCATGGCTGAAGAACTCGCGCTCGTTCATGTCCTTGCTGTGCAAGCGCGCGGCGCAAAGGAGCGCGGGGTCGATGCTCAGCGGGTCGGCCACACCGAAGCTGCCTTCGATCCCGCAGTCGACGCCGCCCGCCATGCGCACCTGATTGACGAGCGCGACCATCTCCAGCTCCCAGGCGACCCAGGCCGGATCCCAGTCGGCGACGGGCATGCAATGGGGACCCGGTGGAACGTCCGGGCTGCCGTCGCCGTCGCCGTCGCCGTCTCCATCTCCATCGCCGTCTCCATCTCCATCTCCATCTCCATCTCCATCGCCGTCGCCGTCGCCGTCGCCATCGCCGTCGCCATCTCCGTCTCCATCTCCTGCGGTCTCGTCGCCGCTGCTCGACGCGCTGGCCTCTCCGCTCTCTCCCGCCTCGGAGTCACTGCTGCTCGACGTGCTGCTCTCCTCGCTGCCGGCTTCGCCATCTGCGCCTCCGTCGTCGCCACAGGCCACGAGAGACGCAAAGACCAGACAAGCCACGGAGCGACGCATGAAACAATGCTACCACTGAGCGATGCCTCTCTCGGATCTCGAGACCAGCTTGGGCCTGCGGGTCCCCGCTGGCGCCTTGCGCTGGTGGGCCAGCCGCGCGAGCGGTCCCGGCGGGCAAAAGGTCAACAAGACCGCGAGCAAGGTCGAGCTGCGTATCCAGGTGGCCGCGATCGACGGGCTCGCGCCCGATGCACGCCGTCGGCTTCGCAGCTTGGCCGGTCATCGCTGGCTCGAAGGCGGCGAGCTGCGCTTCGTGTCCGAGAGCGCGCGCAGTCAAGCCGACAACCTGCGCGAGTGCCTGGCCCAAGCCCAGCAGCTCCTCGACGCCGCCGCCATTCGGCCCAAGCGTCGCCGCGCGACCAAGCCCACCCGCGCATCGAAACGCCGGCGCCTCGACGCCAAACGCAAGCGCAAGGAGACCAAGCGCTTGCGCGGCAGCGTGGGCCGCGAGTCCTAAAAGGACTGGCCGTTGTTGAGTGAGCCGGGGGACTCGGCGACGGGACCCGCCCACACGAAGGCGCAGTCGACCCCGGGCACGCCGACGCGCTGCAGAGAGACGCCGGTGGGTCCACTGCCCGACTCGGTCACGCCGATGTCGACGCTGGTCATGCCCATGGCCGGTCCGTTGGACGCCGTGAAGCTTCCCCCGTAGCTGATGAACTCCAACACCTCGGTGCCGTTGCGAACGACGGCCATACCGTCCGGGTTGCCGTTTTGGATGCTCGCTCGCGCGACGAAGAGGGCGCCGTAGCCAGCCCCTTCGTCATCGATCGCGCCGGTGAAGCTCGCCATCGGAGAGTCAGTTTGGCCGTTGGCGCCGTTGTAGAAGACCACCGTGTAGGCGCTGGCGTCGGTGCCCGCGGGGCCTGCGATCTCCACGAACTCGCCGACATCCACGCTGTTGTTGTCGTAGTGGAACTCGTTGACCCAGACCTTGTCGGCGCAAGGGTCTCCGTCGCCATCGCCGTCGCCGTCGCCGTCTCCATCGCCGTCGCCATCTCCGTCTCCATCTCCATCCCCGTCGCCGTCGCCGTCGCCGTCGCCGTCGCCGTCGCCGTCTCCATCTCCATCCCCGTCTCCGTCGCCGTCTCCATCCCCGTCTCCGTCGCCATCTCCATCTCCATCGCCATCTCCATCTCCATCTCCATCTCCATCTCCGTCGCCATCTCCATCTCCGTCGCCATCTCCATCTCCATCTCCGTCGCCGTCTCCATCCCCATCGCCGTCTCCATCTCCATCTCCATCCCCATCCCCATCCCCATCGCCATCCCCGTCGCCGCTCGCCATCGTCTCCGCGTCAGCGGTACCGCTCTCCTCTTCCTCCCCCTCTTCGGTGTCGTCCCCCGTGGTGAAGGTCGAGTTGGTGGAGGGCTGGGTGTCCATGCTCTCCGCACAGGCGGTGGAGAGCAGGCCGAGGAGCGCCAAAGTGGAAATGAAGCTGCGATGCGTCCGCATCATTCGCGCACGCTAAGGATCTTTTCGCGCGCCCCGCAAGAGCGCGATGGCCTCTGGGGGCAATCGCCACATCGGCGTGACAGCGCTGCGACCGCGCGCGAAAAGCGGCCCCCGAAGGGGGCGCAATTCCAGGCAGGTCAAGGGGAGATCGCCGCCTCGAGTGCGGCGATCTCTCAGCCTTCTTCGGCGCAGGTCAAGCTGGGCGCCGGATCCGCATCGCAGCCGCTCATGTCCGCAAAGCTGCAAGTCTCCGAGGCGCAGTCGTTGATGACCTCACCGGTGCGCAAAAAGGTGTCGAGCTGGATGCGCGCTTCTTGGAGGCTGCGCAGCTTGCCGTGCGGATCACTGCAGGCGTCTTGGGGGACATTGCACACCGGATCCGGCGGAAGGCCGAACTCGTACTCGGCGTAGACCAGGCCGCTCGTCGCCGGGGCGTCGACCGCCTCGAGCCCGTAGATGCTGCGAATGCCCGTGTCGAGGTGCACTGCGCCCATGGTTCGCGCCATGTGATGCGCGCCCAAGGTGGTCACCTGATGATCACCGATGGCCGCGCGCATGAAGACCTCGTGGGTGGGCGTGTTGGGCAGCAGGTCGCTGGCGATGTGCGAGGTGTAGCCGGCCGGCTCCACGCGGTTCCACAGCAGCTGCACCATCCCGAGCATCATCTGGATGTCGCGGGCGTCTTTGATGCGCGTCTTGGCGATGTCGAAGAAGGGGTCGAAGTCGACGCTGCGCGGCAACAAGAGATTGTAGGGCTGTCCGGGCACGCCGAGGACGCCGCGGGTGACCTCGGTGGTCAGCGCCATGTAGACGCCGCCCAAGATGCCGCCTTGGCTGATGCCGTGATAGTAGACCTCGTCGGGATCGATCAGCGCGCCGTAGTCGACGTCTTGGCTGAAGGAGGTCCGCATCATGTTCATGGCCATCAGGGAGTTCAGGATCCCCTGGTGCATGCGGTCCATCATGAAGTCGAACTGCTCGAGCTGGCCTTGGTCGAGGACGTAGGCCGCGTTGATCCGGTCGACCGTCGCCATGCCGTTCCAGTCGACGGCAAAAAAGGCGTAGTTGTACTCGTTCATGAAGGACCGGAAGTGACCGGACTCGATCTGCGTGCGCTCGCCGAAAAGGCCGTGGCCGTACTGGATCAGGGCCGCGGGCTCGGTCTGGGCCGAAAGCGGGATCAAGAGCTCCCAGTCGACCTCGTGCATGCCGGTGGGCTCGGGTAGACCGTCGTTGCCGTAGTTGATCGTGCCGCCCCAGGCGGCATCGGTCGTGTACAGGGGCACGGTCATCGTGCCCTCGAGCTTCACGAAGATGTTCGCGGGGTCGAAGTTGAAGTCGGTGTTCTCGATCGTGTAGGCGAAGGGCCCCATGGCCAGGGCTTCGTCGCGCATGTGTATGAGATCGCCGGTGATGTCCTCGGTACTCTGGGTGGTGAAGTCCCAGGCGAGCTGGAGATCCTCGCGCGGCACGTTCGCGTCGGCGAGGCGCGTGAAGATGTCGGCGTAGAGCGGCCGGCGATCTTCGACCGCGCTTTGATCCTCGCCGCCCTCTTCCCAGACTTGGAGGTCACGCAAGGCCGCGAAGGCGGGCGAAGGCGCGAGGGGATCGCCCGCCGTGTCGACGACGTTGCGGATCGCGACGATGTAGCGGTGGTTGTCTTTGAGCCGCGTCACCGGGAACAAGGAAAAGCTGCGTTCGTCGTTCGCGTCCGTCGAGGAGTCGATGTCGACGAAGTGCGGGATCCATTCGCCGGTCTCCGCGTCGATGATCACCGTCGGCGAGTCGGACTCCATCGAGCGCTCGATGCTCTGATCGGTGGCGACCCCGGTGCGCGTCGAACCGGGCAGCTGCGTCAAGATCATGCCCGCAGCCGAAAAGCCGTCGATCTCTTCGAAGACCGTCGGATCGGTGGGGTTGGCCGAGTGCTCCGGCGTCATGTCGGCTGAGAAGTGCAAGCGTCGGCCGGTCGGGCTGTCCGCGTCGGCCGTGGTGAAGACGTTGTTGGGCCAGGGGTAGCCACAAAAGCTCGGGACCAGCGGATCGCAGTCCAGCGTCGGCCAGTCGACGTTGGGGTCGGGCTCTTCGACGCCGGTGTCTCCGGTCTCGCCCGTCTCTCCCTCTTCTTCGCCGCTTTCGCCCGCCTCGCCGTCCTCGCCGGAGTTTCCGCCCGAGGTGCAGGCCAAACTCACCGAAGACACGCCGAGGGCAAAACCCCACGAAAGACAGTTGAACTTGAACGATCGCACGAGGGAGTTTTACCGCCCGTTCCGACCCCGACGGCGCGACCCAACGCACGCGAAAGCGGTCAACGCGGGCCCGGTCGACGTGGGAGGACGCACGTTCTCGGGGCCCCGTCCGCCCCTCTCGGGCCCGCTGCGGCTCGCAAGTCCCCGCCCGGATCGATACCTTCGGCCCGTGCCGGGCTGGGTCGCCGCCGGAAATCCATACACGGCCGAAGCGGCCGTCGCTGCCTTCGACGCCGGCGCTTCGGCCCTCGACGCGGCCTTGGCCGCCGCGCTGGCTGCCTTCGTGACCGAGCCACTTCTGGCCTCGGCCGGCGGCGGTGGCCTTTTGGTCCACGCCCCGGTCGACGGGCCCATCCGCTGCCTCGACTTTTTTCCCCGCGCCCCCGGCGTGGGGGCGAGCCGGCGCGGCGGCAGCGACTTCGAGGCCATCGACGTCGACTTCGGCCCCGTCACCCAGCGCTTTTTCGTGGGACGGGCCAGCGCCTGTGCCCCCTGCGTGCTGCCGGCCTTCGCCATGGCCAACCGAGAGCGTGGCCGCCTGCCCCTGTCGACCTTGATCGCGCCGGCGACCCGCTTCGCCCGCGAAGGTGTGCCCCTCGGGACCAGCGGAGCCGAGGTCTTCGCCTTGCTGCGGCCGATCGTCGAAAAAGATCCGCAGGCCCTGCGCAACTTGTTCGGCGACGACTTCGACGCCGCGACCGGGGTGCACGCCGACCAACGGATCTACAACCCCGACTTCGCCGATCTGCTCGAGCGCTGGGCGGCCTCGGGGGAGCTCGACGCGGCTTGGTTCTCGGCCTTGCTGGCCTGCGCCGGGCCGGATGCGGGCGGCAGCTTGACGCCGGCCGATCTCGAGGCCGCGCGCCCCGACTGGCGAGACACGCACGCGAGCCCGCTCGGCGACGGCGTCCTCGCCACCCCGCCTTTGGCCGGAGGCCGCGCCGTGGCGACGATGTGCGCCCAGATGGCGGGCCTGCCTCCCGGCGAGGTCTACGACGAGGGCGAGCTCGCCAGCGCCTTGGCCCACGCGGGCGTCCACGCCGATCGCGAGCGTCTCGGCGCCCGCCCCCGCGGCAGCACGACGCACATCTCCACCGCGGACGACGAGGGCAACTGTGTGGCGCTCACCTTGAGCAACGGGGAAGGCTGCGGCTACATGGTGCCGGGCACCGGTGTGCTGCTCAACAACTTCATGGGCGAAGAGGACCTCAACCCCCACGGTCACTTTGCCCACACCCCCGGCGATCGCTTGCCGACGATGATGTCGCCGTGCGTCTTTCGCAGCCCGGAGACGACCGTCGCTTTGGGCAGCGGCGGCGCGAACCGGATCCGTTCGGCCGTGACCCGAGTGATCGACGCGATCGTCCACCGCGGCGCCAGCTTGTCGGAGGCGATCTTGGCGCCCCGCGTGCACGCCGAAGGCGAGCGCGTCTGGTACGAGGCGAGCGGCTGGGCGCAGCCGCGTCGCGTGGCCGCGCGCTTGGCCGAGCAGTTCCCCACGCGCGACGCCTTCGACGCACGCGCCTTCTTTTTTGGTGGCGTGCACGCGGTGCGCACGCACGTCGAAGGCGCCGAGGCCTTCGGCGACCCGCGACGCGCCGGAACGGCCGCCCGCAGCGAGAACTGAGCCGAGCCGCGCCCAACTTGGCGCGCGGCCAAAGCTGCGTCACTCTTGGTGGGCATGGAGAGCGTCCGCGTCGACAAGTGGCTGTGGGCCGCGCGCATGTTCAAGACACGCTCGGCCGCGTCGACGGCCTGCGCCGGCGGCCATGTCAAAGTCGACGGCGAGCCGGCCAAGGCGAGTAAAGTCCTTCGCCGCGGCGAACGCATCGAAGTTCGCACGGCCGGCGGACTGCGGATCCTCGAGGTCACCGAGCTCGGTGACCGCCGGGGCCCGGCCGCCGTCGCCCGCACCCTCTACGAAGACCACACGCCGCCACCCCCCGAAGAGATGCGCTACGTCCAGCCCCTCGGTGGCTACCGCGAGCGCGGGGCCGGCCGCCCGAGCAAGCGCGACCGCCGTCGCCTCGAACGCCTCCGAGGCGAGGACTGATGCCGCGACGCATCGCCCACCTACTCAACGGCGACGCCTTCCGGCCACGCTTCGAAGCTTGGCTCGAGGGTCTCGAAGACGCGCAGGACCACATCGTCCAGGTCTGGCACGACGCGCTCATCGACGGACCGGTGGCTCCGGCCTTGGTCGAGCTCGAGGCCCAACGGGCCCGCGGCAACTGGATGCAGTCGATCTACGGGGTCGAGGCCACGCGCTACCTCGAGGGCCTGCGCGCCGACTTGGCGTGGCTCGAAGCCCGCGCCCACGACGACGCGCTCGAGGAGCTCGTCTTGTGGTTCGAGGCCGATCACTTTTGCGAGGTGAACCTCTTGTTCATCTGCGCGCACCTGGCCGACGCCCGCTTCGCCCAGCTCGAGCTGAGCTTGGTCTTGGCCCGCGGCCCCGGCGGCACGGCGGACCCCGACTTCAACTTGAGCGAGGGCCACGGCACCCGGCTCCAGGTCGACGGGGCGACCCGCGCGGCCGCAGCCGAAGCCTGGCGCGCCTACGCGGACGCCGACGCGAAGCGCTTCTCCGCCACCCCCCTGCCCGACTTTCTCCCCCACTTTCATCGCAACTGGCGCGAGCGCTTCTGCGACGAGACGGGCATGGATGCCCTCGAGCACAGCACCCTCGAGGCCCTGAGCGAGCCCCGGAACGCCGGCCGCCTCTTCGGCTTGGTCTGCGGCCTCCAAGACGCCCCGCACAAAGACCACGGCCTCGGTGACCTCCAGTACTGGCGGATCCTCCACGGCCTTCGCGACGCGCGCCTGATCGAGTTCGACGGGGCCCTTTTGCCCCTCGACGCCGACTTCAACTCCCCCACCGACCCCCGCGAGCTCGAGATCCGCGCCACCGGCAACGCCCGCCCCGCCGCCGAGAGCCCCTACCGCGAAGTCCCGATCGGCGGCGCCGACCGGCGCAAGTGGACGCGGGATCAGCTGGCCTAGCCACCCCGCCAACAACAAAAAAGGGACGCAGCCTTCGCCGCGTCCCTCTTGCGTTGGAACCTCGCCTCTAGCCCGCGGCGGCGGCCGGCTTCTCGAGCCAGAGCTGCCCGCTGGGCATGAGGTAGGTGACCTTGAACATCTTCACGGCCGCGGCGTTGAGGTAGCCGCCCAGCTCGAAGCCGGTGCCCTCGAGGATGGCGGCCAAGGTCGGGTCCGCGGGGGTGTTGGTCAGCACGTAGCCGCCCATGCCGTGGATCTTCTCGCCGCCGAGATCGACCTCGTCGAGGTAGACCATCTTGAGGCCGTTCTCGGGGTCATCGGGCGGGTCGATCTCGCTGGGGCGGTGTCCGGCCTTGAGGTAGGCCTTGGCCGTGATGGCCATCGCGGCTTGCCAGGTGCCGCCGACCCAGGCCCAGAGCTTTTGATCCGAGCCGTCGATGCCGACTTTGGTGATCGGCACGCGCAAGGCCAGGGAGTCGATGATCAACAAGGGCAGCTCGCTCGCGCCGCCGGGCTTTTCGGGCACGTCGACCGAGACGCTGATCTCGCGCTTGGGGAAGTCGAAGGTGATCGCGCCGAAGCGCTGCATCACCTGGCGGCCGAGCAGCAGCCCCGGGGTCTCGCCGATGGTGGCGAAGGGCGAGAGGTCGGTCACCAGCGCGGGGACCTGCTTGAGGGTGAGCTCGCCGATCTTCACCTCGGGGATGATCACGATCGGCATCTCCTCGGCCATGGCGAAGGGGGTCACCTTGCCGACCTCTTCGAGCTTCAGCGTCGCGGCCAGCTCGGTCGAGATGCGCGTCTCGTTGAGCAGCTCGAAGAACACGCTGCGCGAGTACTCGCCGCCGACGGTGGTGGAGAAGTGCTTGAGGCCCTGGCTGTCGATGTCCAGGTCGCTCGTGCCCTTCGCGCCTTCGATCTGTACGAAGGGGCCCTTGCCGGCCAAGGGGCGGACGAAGCCGACGAAGGGACGGACGAGGGCCGACTCCTCTTCGGTCGCCGTCGAGCCCACGAAGATCTCGTCGGCCGTGGCCACCGCCGCGTCGGCGTCGAGCAGCACGTACTGGCTCCACAGCTTGGTGATGCGCGGCCGCGCTTGGCGGGTCGGCATGCACTGCTTGGCCTCTTGGTCGCACCAGCCCACCGAGCACTCGGTGTCCGGGCCGCAAGCCGCGGCCGTGAAGCCCTCGGACTCGGCGGAGATGAGGATGTCTTGCAAGCGCATCGCCTCGGCGTGCTCGCCGGCGGCCTGCAGGTTGCGGCCGAGACCGTCGATGGCACCGAAGTTCTTGCCGTCGAGCTCGAGCGCCTTTTTGTAGGCCTCGGTGCTCGCCTCGTAGTCGCCCGCGCGCCAGGCCGCGGCCCCGAGGACCACGTGCGCGTCGGCGTCGTCCGGGTTGGCCGCGAGGGCCTCTTCGGCGCGCTTGCGGGCCGAGACGTAGCGTCCGTTTTGGAGATCTTGGTTGGCCAGATCGATGAGGCCAGCCATCTTGGCCTGCTCGGCCGCAGCTTGGCGACGCTGCTCGATCTCCTCTTTGGACATCGCGTCTTCGGGGCTCGAGCCGCCCTCGCCACCCTTTTTGCAGGAGGCGCCGAGCATGAGGGCGAGCGTCAAAAGCGGGATGCCGCGTCGGGTCAGGTTCTTGAACTGCATGATCGTCCCGAGGTCCCGCGTGCAGCGCGGGCGCCGGAGGATACCTGCGCTGCCCCGGCGGGGGCAACGCGAGCCCGTAGGGGCGAAGTCCCCCGAATTCGTGCGTTTGGCGCCCATTCGCGCCACTGCGCGGGGCCCCTCACGGGCCTTCAACGCGCGCTGTCCGCTCGCCTTACGGGGCCGACGCGTCGCACCGAGGCCAAGGAGATCGCGCCGATGGCTCCACCGACGAAGGCGACGGCCAAGGTCAGCGCGTACATGGCGACCGCGAAGCTCGCCCCCGCGCCCTCGATGGCGGCGGCCGGCAGGTACAAGGACAAGGCGGTGGCCATCCCGACTTGAAAGCTGCCGAGCTGGGCGGGGCCCCCCGGCAGTTGGATGCTCAGGCCGACGATGGCGACGCAGGCCGCGGCCGCGGCCAGATCCAAGGGCAGGTCGAAGGCGCGCGCCAAGGCCCAAAGCTGCGCCACCGTGATCGCCCAGTAGGCGACGGTCCACGCGGCGAAGGGAAGGCCGCTGCGCCACTGCCACAAAGGGCCCAAGGACTTGGCGATGCGCCCGGCCGCCGGAGCCAAGCGCGTGGCCACGGCCGCCGGCATCAGGGCCTCGACCCACCTTTCGACGCGGCCCGGCACGCGCGAGAGCCACAAGCCGACCAGGGCCGCGATGCCAAAGACCGCGCCTGTGATCTGTCCGATCCGCTGCACCGCCTCGAGATTCGCGTCGTCCGGGGTCGAGAGCGCGAGGCCCAAAAAGAGCAAGCCCACCACGCACAGGCCGTCCAAGATCCGCTCGAGGGCCTGCGCCCCGAGGGCCTCTTCGAAGCCGACGCCCGGGGTTTCGTCGCGCGCGATCAAGATCGGCCGCGAGAACTCGCCCAAGCGCAGCGGCAAGAGCAAGACGATCAAAAAGCTCGCCAGGCCGGTGCCATGGATCCATCGATTGCGCGGGCGCGCGCCCGGGTCGGCCGCAGCCACCTGCACCGCCAAAAGCGGCGCCATGCGATGCGCCCGCGTCCACATGTAGGGCAAAGACAGCGCCAGCGCGATGGCCAACCAACCCGTATCCACGGGGGCCCAGCGCTCGGGCCACAGCGGCAGGCGTCGGGCGGCCAACCAAGCCAGCAAGCCCGCCCCCAAGACCGAAGCCAACCAAACGCCGAGGCGTCGACGCGGGCGCGCCTGCGTGCTGACCGAGGCCTCGGACATCGGCGCACGCTACTCGAAGGCGGGCGGGCGAGGCCAGCTTTGGGCCCTGGCTCGCGTCTCGTTCAGGCGCGAGCGCGCGCGGGATCTTCGATCCAGGCCTCGGAGAGCTCCCACAAACGGCGGGCCGCCGCGTCGTCGCGGGCGAAACGCGTGCTGCGAGCGGGCTTGCAGTTCGCGTAGTAGCCGCCCGGCTCGAGCTCGGCCAAGGGCGCGCTGGCCAAGTACACGGAGGTCTCGGCGCCCTTGGCCGGGGTCTTCATGAAGGGGCGCGCCACCTTGTAGATCAAGCCCGCCACCCCGCTCATGTCGCCGTCCATGCCGAAGCCGGAGCGAATGGCGCCCGGGTGAACGGAGACCGCGGTGATGTCCGCGTCGCCGTGGCGCTTGGCGAACTCGCGGGTGAACAAGATGTTGGCCAGCTTCGACTCGCCGTAGGCCGCAAAGCCGGCCCCGCCGTAGCTTTGGGTACGCTGCAGGTCATCCCAGCTCATGCCCTTGCGCGCAGCCTTGTGCGCATCGGAGGCCAAGTTGATCAGGCGCGCGCCCGGCGTTTTTTCGAGCAGGGGCAAAAGCTCGCGCGTGAGCAAGAAATGCCCGAGGTGATTGACGCCAAAGGTCATCTCGAAGCCCTCTTCGGTCTCGCGTCGCTCGTCGATGATGAGCCCGGCGTTGTTGATCAAGCTGTCGAGGCGATCGTGGGCCTGGGTGAAGGAAGCCGCGAAGGCTCGGATCGAGTCGAAGCTCGCCAGGTCCAGCCGCATCAGCTCGACCTTGCCGCCACCGCTGGCCTCGCGGATCTCGGCGAGGGCCGCTTGCCCCTTGTCGGGGTTGCGCGAGGTGATCACCACCTGCGCGCCGCGCTTCGCCAAGCCGATGGCCGTGTGTTTGCCGATCCCCGAGTTGCCCCCGGTGATCAAGACGAGCTTTTCGCTCAGGTCGACCGCCTCGTTGCGCGACATGGGCGGGAGGGTAAGGGTCTGAGACGCCGCCGCAAGCGTCTGCGGGCAAAAAGGCTCTCGAAACGCGGAGCGCCGCCTCCGCCTCTGCTAAAGCTCGCCCATGGCCGCCATCGCCCCCCTCGAGACCATCCAACTCGGCCCCGACGAGGCCACCGCCTCCGTGATCTGGCTGCACGGCCTCGGCGCGAGCGGTGACGACTTCGTGCCCCTGGTGCCCGCCCTGGGTCTGCCCGAGGTGCGCTTCGTCTTCCCGCACGCGCCCATCCGCCCCGTCACCATCAACATGGGCTTCCGCATGCGCGCCTGGTACGACATCACCAGCCTCGAGCCGAGCGCGACGCGCGAACCCGAGATCCAGATCCGCGAGTCGGCGGCCGAGATCGAGGCGCTCATCGACGCCGAGATCGGCCGCGGCATCCCAGCCGACAAGATCCTGCTCGCCGGATTTTCCCAAGGTGGCGCGATGGCCCTTCATGTCGGCCTTCGCCGCCCCGAGGCCCTGGCCGGGGTGCTCGTCTTGAGCGCCTACGCCTTGTTGCCCGAAAAAATGAGTGATGAGTTCGCCCCCGCGCAGGCACAAACACCCTTCGCCTTTGGCCACGGCCAACACGACGAGATGGTGCCCCTCGCGCGCGGCCGCGACGCGCACGCCCGATGCGCGGCGCTGCTCGATGAGCAAAACCCGCCTTTGTGGTGGGACTACCCGATGGGTCACGAGGTCTGCCCGCAGGAGGTCGCCGACATCCGCGCGTGGCTCCACGCCCGGATCGGCTGAGGCCCCCCGCGCGCGGCGGGGCATTTGTCGAACAGCCACGCGCCGCAAAAACGCGCTAGGATCTCGAAGATGTTTCGTCGTGCGCTCTCGCTTCCTTTGACCTTGTCCCTTCTCGCCCTTCCGCTCACCGCCTGCGGCGACGACGGCAACAGCGAGGACGACACCACCAGCAGCAGCACGAGCTCCACGAGCACGAGCTCCGAAGAAAGCGGCGAGGCCGGGGAGGCCGGCACCATGGAGTCCGAGTCGGGCATGACCGGTGATGGTGATGGCGACGGCGACGGCGACGGCGATGGTGATGGCGACGGTGACGGCGATGGTGATGGCGATGGCGACGGCGATGGTGACGGTGATGGCGATGGCGACGGTGATGGCGATGGTGACGGTGATGGCGATGGCGATGGCGACGGCGATGGCGATGGCGACGGCGACGGCGACGGCGATGGCGATGGCGACGGCAGCGCCTTGGACCCCATCAACGTCGTGATCACGGCGGACAACGCCTACGGCTTTGGCTACGGCAGCCTCACCTCCATGAACAACTACTGGGGCGGCGAAGAGGCCATCACGGCCGGACAGATCTTCAACTGCTCCGAGGGGCCCGAGACCTACGACGTCCCCGCCGATCAGGCCCTGGCCACCCACCTGTACATCATCGGCTGGGCCGACAAGAGCACGACCCAAGGTGTTTTGGCGCAGTTCCGCCGCGACGCGGGCGCGGGCCTTTTTGGTCCGACCGTCTACACCGGCGACGAGGGCTGGGAGGTGTGCGCCACCGGACAGGACTTCAACCCCGGGAGCGGCGGGCCTTCGTTGATGCAGATCAACACGGCGATCGTCGCATGCAACACGGGCGGCATGGACTCGGCCACTACCTCCGGCGGCTGGGTCGACGAAGTGGGCACGAGCTTGGGGGCCTTGGCCGTCGGCGAGGACAACACCACGCCGCGCACCTCGGTCACACCCGGCAACGAGTTCCCGATCGTCTGCGACACCGTCATGGACGCCGACGCCAAGTGGATGTGGTTCAACTGGGACCCGCAGAACATCAGCTGGCCGACCCAGAGCCCCTTCATCTGGCCGGGCGGCTCGGGCAACGTCGCGCACGAGTTCCTGATCTTCCGCTTCGAAGCCAGCAACGTGCCGCTGCCTCAGTAGGGCCGGCTTGCGCGGGTGCGAGGCGCCGGCTCAGTCAGCGCTCTCGCGCGCGAGGATCTCGTCGACCAAGCTGCGCGCGTCGTCGCCGAGCTCGACGAACTGCACGCCCATGCCGGGTGGATGTCGACCGGCGGCGGCGCTGCTCACCCGGTGCACCACGATGCCCGAGAGCGCGACCTGGCGCCCGCCCACGTCCATGGAGATCTGCACCCTCGTGCCCTCGGGGCGAGGCGAGCGCGTGCCGATGAACATCCCGCCTTCGCTGAGATTCACGGTGTGGCTGTGCACGACGTCGTCGATCGACTCGAAGCGCAGGGCCACGCGCAGCTCGACCGGCACCCGCAGCTCGCCGCGCCGCTCGCTGGCCATGGTGACCCGCTCGCGCGCGGCGTCGCCCGTCGATCCGCCACGAAAGGCCCGCAGCAAGCGGCCGAAAAAGCCGACCTCGACAGGCTTTGAACTCACCGCGTGAGGCTACCCGGCGCGCGCGTCCAGGCCAAGCGCCGGGGGCGTGACCCGAGCCTGAACCCCGGCCGCGAGCCCTTGCCGCCAGCGCGCGATCAGTCGTGACCGTCGTGCGTCATCGCGCGCACGTAGCCCTCGAGGTTGACCTCGGTGTCGAGCTCGAAGGGGTCCTCGCTGATCTCGAGACCCTCGATGCGGTCGAGACGGAAGTTGCGAAAGTCCTTCCGCAGCTCGCACCAGGCCCCCAAAGTCCAGGTGTTGCCCCAAAAGTAGAGGCCGAGCCCGCGCACCCGCCGCTGCGTGCTCGCGCCTTTTTGGTCGGTGTAGTCGAGGATCGCCACGCGACGCTCGTCGATGGCTTTGCGCAAGATCCCCAGGTGTTCTCGTGTGCGTGCGGGTACGCGAAAGCCCAACGCGAACAGGGGCGTCTCGCGGATCAGTCGGCGACGGCTCGGGGGGACCACGGCCTCGACCTTGTCGAGGGCCGAACGCGCGGCCTTGCGCAGATCTGCGTCGCCCCAGATCTCGACCATGCGCGCCCCCAAGACGAGGGCTTGGACTTCGGGGTTGTCGAACATCAGCGGCGGAAGGTCGAAGTGTTTGCCGAGGCGATAGCCGACCCCGGCCTCGCCCATGATGGGAACACCCGAACGCCCGAGATCGGCGATGTCGCGGTAGATGGTCCGCTCGGAGACCTCGAGGCGCTCGGCCAGCTGCGCCGCCGTCGTCAGTCGACGATGGCGCAGCATCTGAACGATCTGGAAGAGTCGATCAGCCCGCCGCATCCGCGGAACGAGTCTGTTCGAGCTCGTGGAAAAAGTCGAGCCAGATCCCGTTGGGATCTTGCGTCGCGAAGCTGCGCCAGCCCCAGGGTTTGTCGCTGGGCTCGCTGATGACGGCGGCCTTCTTCTTTTTGGACAGCTCGCCGTGACGCGCGTCGGCGTCGCGGGTCGGCACGCTGACGATCAGCCCCTCGCCAGAGAATTGACCGTGTTGCATCGCGCCCATCGAGCCGGGCGTACAAAAGGCCAGCTCGGGCGCCTCGGGGGCCGCGCCGAATCGCACCTGCAAGTACTCGGGCAAGTCGTGCGTGGCCTGACAGCCCAGGGTCTCGAGGTAGTAGGCGCGGGTCTCGTCGAGTTTGTCGGTGATGATGAGCGGGAAGAGTTTGCTGGGGTTCATGGCGTGCAGCATGCGACCCCCCTGCTGACAGCCTGGCGTCAGGAGCCCGATCGCGCCTACTGACACCGTGGTGTCGGGAGCGTGCATCGCCCGGGCCTCCCGCGGTACAACGAGCCCGTGACCTCGCAGCTCGATTCTCGGCCCAGCGCTGCGAACGACGCTGCCAGTGAGGCTACGGGCACGCCCGCCCCCGCCTCGCACGAGGCCGAGACCATCGCCGATCTCGCCGTATCGCAGCGCGAGCTGCCGATCGCCGCCGGCACGCCTTTGGGCCGTTATCTCGCCATCGAGAAGATCGGCGTCGGCGGCATGGGCATCGTGTGGGCCTGCTACGACCCACAGCTCGACCGTCGCGTGGCCGTCAAGCTGCTGCACGTCGACGCGAGCAGCCCGCGCAAGGCCGAGGTCGCACGCACTCGCTTGCTGCGCGAAGCCCAGGCGATGGCCAAGCTCTCCCACGAGAACGTGGTCACCGTGCACGACGTCGGTACCTTCGAAGACCGCGTCTTCGTGGCGATGGAGTACGTGGGGGGCGGCAACCTCAAGCACTGGATGGAAGGCCACCACGACTGGCGCGAGGTGGTCGGCGTCTTTCGCGAGGCCGGCGAGGGCCTGGCCGCCGCCCACGCGGCCGGCTTGGTGCACCGCGACTTCAAGCCCGAAAACGTGCTCTTGCGCGAGGACGGACGACCCCTGGTCGCCGACTTGGGCTTGGTGCGCGCCTTGGACAGCGCGCGCGCCGGCTCCGTCAGTCAAAGTCGAGATCCCGCCGCCTCGGGCGAAGCCGACGCGTCCCCCACGAACCCCGGCGTGACCGCGGACGAGAGCCTCAGCGCGAGCGCCCACCCCAGCGGCGGCGGCAGCTCGGGCGCCGCCTTGTCGGCCTCGGTCACCCAAGTCGGCGCCGTGCTCGGCACGCCGGCCTACATGTCCCCCGAACAACACCTGGGCCACGAAGCCGAAGCTGCGAGCGACCAGTTCAGCTTTTGCGTCTCCTTGTACGAGGCCCTGTGCGGCCGCATGCCCTTCCCCGGCTCCACGCCGCTGGCCGTGGCCCAACGCGTCCTCGAAGGCCGTGTCGATCCGATCCCCGAAGGCGCGCGCGTCCCCCGTTGGCTGGAGCGCCTGGTCATGCGTGGCCTCTCGCGCGAGCCCGCGGATCGCTGGCCCTCGATGGAGGTCCTGCTCGCCAACATCGACGACCACA
>JAUIJR010000553.1 GCA_030431075.1 Polyangia bacterium
CACCGAGACGGCCATGGTCAGCGATCCGGACAGCTGCCGGGTGGTGCTCGACAACCTGCACGCCTCGGGGATCTCGGTGGCCATGGACGACTTTGGCACCGGCTTCGCCAGCTTCCGGCAGCTCGTAGAGATGCCGCTCGACGTGCTCAAGGTGGATCGCAGCTTCATCAATCGCGTCTGCGAAGACTCGCGCGGGCAACGGATCGTCAAGGCCATCATCTCGATGGCCCACCAGCTCGACATGAAGGTCGTGGCCGAAGGCGTCGAGACGCGCGAGCAGCTCGAACTGCTGATCGGTCTCGATTGCGACTACGCGCAGGGCTACTACTTCGCCAAGCCCCTCGAGGCCGAAGAGGCGCGCGGCTGGGCCGGACGCAGCTTGGAGTTTTGAGGCGCCGGGCGGGCGCTCGTCCGGGCGGTCAGGCTCAGGGCTCGAGCACGATGTAGGTCGGGCCGGGCGCGCCGGCCCACGCCACGCGCACGAAGCTGTCGGCGTCGAGGTCGAAGACCCCGAGGGCGTCGTCGCCGGCCATGGGGGCGAGCAGGCGTCGGCTGTCGGCGTCGAGGGCGATGCCCAGAGGAAAGACGGTCTTGCCCTCGAAGCTGTGCGTGGCGACGAGGGTCGAAGGCGCGGTGGAGACGTCGACCTCGTGCCACTCGAAGCGGTTCACCGTCATGCTGGTGAAGATGAAGGTGTCGGCGTCCAAGGCGGCCAGCGCGTAGGGAAATCCGGAGATGACCTCGCCTTGTTCGCGCACGCTCGGGGTGCTCGGGTCGCTGAAGTCGACGACGGCCCAGTTCGAGAGCTCGGTGGAGTTGGTGACCACCGCCAAGGGCCCCTCGCCGATGAAGTGCACCCAAGAGGGATCCCCCGAGACCACGAGCGGCGCCGAGAGGCTGTTGTCGGGATCTCCGGGATCGAAGACACGCACGGTGCCCGGGCCGGCCGCGTTGACGATGGCCAGGTCTTGGCTGGGGTTCACGTGCAGCTGCTCGGGGCCCGCACCGACGACGAGCTGCCCGCTTTGGGTGAAGCTCGCCATGTCGATGAAGCTGACGGTGTCGCCGCGCACGGTCTCGTTGCCGTAGTCGGCGACCATCAGGGTCTGGCCGTCGTCGGCGAAGGCCAGGCCCATGGGCGGGACTTCGCGATCCAAGGTGCCCAAGATCTCGCCGCTTTCGAGGTCGAGGTGCACGAGCATGCCGCTTTGATCGACATCGCCCGCCGAGATGAGGCCACCGACGATGCCGCCGAAAAATCCCGGGCCCATGGCGATGACCACCTCGCGGGTTCCGGGGACGAACTCGAGCTCGAGGGGGCCGGCCGCGAACTCGGAGAGGTCGACGCTACGCACGAGGACATCGGCGATGTCCGCGTCGCTGCCCTCGAGGGCGAGCAGGGCCTCGGCGTCGAGGATCGAGACGCTGTGGGCCGAGAAGTCGGCCGTCACCGCGATGCGCTCCGGCAAGGGGGCGGGCAGATCGCTGCTGCCCGTCTCGGACTCGGTGCCGGACTCGGACTCGCTAGACTCGCCGGCTTCGCTCGCCTCGCTGCTGCTGGCCTCTGCGTCACCCGAGCTCGTGCCGGTGCATCCGGCCGTGGCCAGGCAAAGACAAGTACTCAGACCCAAACGAGCAAGGCGAAGCAGCATCCGCGGATCTTGCCACAGCCGGCCACCGCCGACCCAGGCGTCGGGCACGAAAAAGGCCGCCTGCGAAGGCGGCCCCTTTCGGCGTACAGACCCGCTCAGGGGCAGATCTCGAGGTCCTGGCAGCTGAAGTCCTCACAGTCGGTGAAGCCGTCGCCGTCGTTGTCCATCGAGTCGCTGCACAGCGCGTCGGTGTTCTCGGCCGGGCACTCGTCGATGCCTTCGCAGCCGAAGTCTTCGCAGTCGGTGAAGCCGTCGTTGTCGTTGTCCATGCCGTCGTTGCAAAGGCCGGGGGCGTTCTCGGCCGGGCAGTCGCCGACGCCTTCGCAGCTGCGGTCGGCGCAGTCGATGAACTCGTCGCCGTCGTTGTCGACACCGTCGGCACAGGCGGCTGGGGTGTTCTCGGGACCACAGTCGTTGACGCCCTCGCAGTCGAAGTCGAGGCAGTCGATGAAGCCGTCGCTGTCGTTGTCGAAGTTGTCGCTGCAGGCGGTGGGCGTGTCCTCGGGACCCATCTCACCGGTGGTGCTCGTCGCCTCGCTCGAGGAGCTGTCGGTGGTGCTGGCTTCGCTCTCGTCGTCGTCGCTGCTGCCAAAGGCACACGCGCCGGCGGGGATGAAGAGGGCCCCGGCGAGCAGGTAGGTCAAGGTCATCGCGTGGGTTCGAAACACGGCGCGGAGTGTACGCGAGCGAGCCCGGGGGCCAAGGGGTCGGGGAGATTTGGCGGAAGCTCGCTCCAAAGGCGCCCAAGGACGCCACCAAAGCGAGATCGGGCCGAGATCGGGATGGGATCGCGCTTTGACCGCTCCTCGGCGAGAGCACCCACTCGGGGTGTTGCGTCGCTGTGACGCAACGCCGAACAAGTGGGGGCCCTCGACTTGGGTGCTCAGCTGGCGTCGGTCGGACGGAGCCACAAACGCTGGGGGGCCGCACTGCGTCGCTCGACGCGCAAGAGCTCCCAGCCCGCGCCGCCTTCGATGTCGGCGTGCAGTTCTTTGATGGCCGGACCGTCGCCCGCGTCGAGATGCCGGCTGCCTCCGAGGCTCGGCCGCGACCAACCGCCTTGCAAGGGCGCGGCCAGGCGGGCTGGGTCCACGTCGATCCGATAGGCGAAGGTCTCGGGGTGGGTGTGCGCCGGCGTGTAGGCGCACAACAAGCGCATCTCCCCCATGCTCAGGTGGATGTTGAGCGACTTGCTGCTCCACTGGGTCGCGCCGTACTGACGGGTGGCGCGGGTCAGGCGGACGGCGAAGGCCTTGGTCAAGGTGGCCAGCCCGGGCATGGGCTCGTCGCGGGCTACGAGGTTCGACGAACTCAAGTTGTGCCCGAACCAGGCGCCCTCTTCGGCGCAGCGCAAGGCGACCCACATGCTCAGCGGGACGAAGGCCTCGTCGTGGACGGCGTCGGCGAGCCCGTAGGCCTCGCGCACCGGCAGCTCGAGCTGTCGCGCGCGACGGCCGAAGCCGTAGACGATGCCCGGAAACTCGCCGCAGTCGAAGAGCACCCAGCGCGGCATGAGCATGTCCTGGCCGCCGAAGCTGAAGGCATCGAGGCGGTGCAGGGCGTCGATGACCCCGCGACTGCGCAAGGTGGTCGGGTCGTAGATGTTGGCCTCGGGGATCTCGAAGCCGAAAGGCGCGAGATCCAGGGCCGAGAGGTTGCCGGGGTAG
>JAUIJR010000554.1 GCA_030431075.1 Polyangia bacterium
CTCGACCTTCTACGGGACCTCACAAGCGGCGCCCCAGGTGGCCGCCTGCGCCGCCTTGTTGCGGCAGGCGGTGCCGACCCTGACCGCCGCGCAGATCGAGGCGGCGCTGGAGACCAGCTCGGTCTCGATCGATGTCGATTCGCTCGGGATCTCGCGACCGCGCCTGCGTTGCGATGAGGCCCTGGCCTCCGTGGGGGTTGTCCTCGGAGATGGCGATGGCGATGGCGATGGAGACGGAGACGGCGATGGAGACGGAGATGGAGATGGCGACGGAGATGGCGACGGCGACGGCGACGGAGATGGAGATGGCGATGGAGACGGAGACGGAGACGGAGACGGAGACGGAGACGGCGATGGCGGCGAAGCGGACTCTGGCGAAGCGGGCTCTGGCGAAGCGGGCTCTGGCGAAGCGGGCTCTGGCGAAGCGGGCAGCGGAGAAGCGGGCTCCGGCGAAGCGGGCTCCGGCGAGAGCAGCAGCGGCAACCAGGGCGACGAGGGCGAGGTCACGACGATCACCTGCAGCTGCAGCGACGACGATCCGAGTCCGTGGAGTTTTGCGTGGGCCTTCCCCCTCTTGTTGTGGCGTCGTCGCCGAGGACAGCGCGCGTGAGGCGGGTGTTGGCGGCGTGCCTCCTGGCCGCGGGGTGTGCGGGTGCCGAGACCGAGGCGGCCCCCGAGGCTCCAGCCGAGCCGGCGAGCGAGGCGGGCTCGGCCAAGGCCGAGGCCGAGCTCGCCGACGACCCGAGCGAGCCGTCGGCGACGCAGTCCAAGTGCGACCCGGAGCTGCGCGCAGCCATGGAGGCGGCGGAGGCCGGGGCGCGACTGCGGGTGCAAGTCGAGCTGGTGGACGGGGCCGACCCCGATGCCTTGCTCGCCCAGCTACCCGCGGGCGAGTACGTGGAGCTGCGCCGCATGGAGTCCATGCCCGTGATCGTCCTCGAGGCGAGCCCCGCCGCGCTCGAAGCGCTCGATAAGGCACGCGGCGTGTCTCGCGTTGCGCTCGATGATCACGGTGGCCTTGGCGGCGGGGGCGGCGGGGGCGGATAGTGCAGGCGATGGTCTCGCTGCGTCCTTTGTCGACCCCGTCTTCATCGCTTGGGCTGCTCTTCGCGTGCTTCGTGGCTTTGGCGTCATGTGGAGAGGCCGGAGGCGACGACGCGACGGGGGAGGAGGCCTCGACGGGCGAAGCGGGCGAGACGGGCGAGACGGGCGAGACGGGCGAGACGGGCGAGACCGGCGAGACTGGCGTCGCCGTCGACGGGCACGCCTTCGCCTTCGCCTTGCCCAGCGCGGGCGTCAGTCGGATCGAGGGCGCGCAGATCAGCGTCCTCGAGTACCCGGAGCTCGGCTTCGTGACCGACGCCGAGGGGCACTTCGCCTTCGAGGGGCTCACGCCTGGCAGCGCCGCGACCTTTCGGCTCGAGGCGGAGGGGTGGATCACCACGCACACCAAGACCTTCACCGTGCCGGCCGACGGCGTCCTCGAGCCGGTGACCTTTCAGACTCCCGACCAGGCGCTCTTCGATCTACTGGCGACGATCCTCGATCTCGAGCCGGACCCCGCCGCTTGCCAGATCGTGAGCACCGTGACGCGGGTGGGCAAAGACCTCTACGACGAGGGCGCCCACGGCGAGGCGGGCGCGGTCGTCACCATCGATCCGCCGCTGCCGGCCGAGCACGGACCGGTCTACTTCAACGAGTCGGTGATCCCGGATCGCATGCTCACCGAGACCTCCGAGGACGGCGGCGTCCTACTCACGAATGTGCCGCCTGGCACCTACACGCTCTCGGCCACGAAAGATGGCGTCGAGTTCGAGTCGGTGATCCTGAGCTGCACGGCGGGCGTGCTCGCCAACGCCTCGCCGCCCTTTGGGCTGCAGGCTTTGGAGTCGCGCGTCGCCCCAAGCGGAGTGGATCGCTAGTTCAGCTGTGCGCTCGACTGCGAGGCCTTCGCGTTGGCCTCGTCCGCGGGCGCCTCGTCGTTGGCGCCGACCTTGGCCGCCACGATCTCGGCGAGCTCGCCGGCGCGGTCGACCGCGGCGTTGAGCGCGTCGCGGGCCAGGTCCTCGATGCCGCCCTCGTCGAACACGCGTAAGGCGGCCGCCGTGGTGCCGCCCTTGCTCGTGACCTCTTTGCGCAGGCGACCGGCCGGAAAGCCCTCGGTCGAGGCGAGGTACTCGGCCGCGCCCTTGGCCGTCTGGCACACCAACAAGCGGGCCTCGGCTTCGCTGAAGTCGAGCTCACGCTCGGCCGCTTTCATCAAGACCTCGCAAAAGCGAAAGAAGTAGGCCGGGCCGCTGCCGGACACGGCCGTGATCGCGTCCATCTTGGTCTCGGGCACCACCAGGACCTGCGCCGAGGGGCTGCAGATGTCGGCGGCGATCTGGACGTCGCGCTTCGTCGCGCGGCTGCCCGCGGCGACGGCGGCCATGCCTTCGCCGACGGCCATCGGCGTGTTGGGCATGACCCGCACCACGCGAACGTCGTCGGGCACGACGGACTCGATCACCGAGCAGGGCACGCCGGCGAGCACCGAGATCAAGAGGCTGCCCGGTTGCAGGGCCTCGGCCAGCTCGTCTTTCATCGGGTCGAGGTGCTGGGGCTTGACGGCCAACACGACCGTCTCGACCTCGTCGAGGCCCTCTACCAACGAGGGGCTGGCGACGCGGCCGGCCGCTTCGTGGCGGCGACGGGCCTTCGCGTCGAGGTCGATGACGTGGCAGGTGGGCGGCGCGTCGAGGCCGTCGAGGCCGTCGAGCATGGCGGTGGCCATGTTGCCGCCGCCGATGAAGGCGATGTCCGAAGGGAGATCGATCTGGAGTTCTTGCATGGTCTCGGTCTTTTGAGAGTTCCCGAAGCGGGGTTCAAGAGAGGGTGCGGAGGTGACGGGCCCGCGATTCGCGGCCGTGGATCTCGTCGTCGAGATCGCTTTGCTCGGCCAGCACGCGGGTGCCGATGTCTTCTTCGGCGACGCAGCGCTCGATGACGCGGGGCGCTCTGGCGGGGGCGATGGTGGCGTGCACACCGTTCGAGCTCGCCAAGCTCGCCGCCAGAAGTTTGCTGCGCATGCCGCCGGTGCCGTGTTCGTCGGGTCCGCCGGCGGCGTCGATCAAGCTGCGGCCGTTGTCGGTCACCAGGGGGACGCGGCGGGCGGCCGGCTCGAAGCGGGGGTCGGCGTCGTAGACCCCGTCGATGTCGGTCAGAAACAAGACGCGCTCGGCGCCCATGCGCACGGCGAGCTCGGCGGCCAACCAGTCGTTGTCGCCGATCGCCTTTTGCACACCGGGCACCGCGTCGTTCTCGTTGACGATCGG
>JAUIJR010000555.1 GCA_030431075.1 Polyangia bacterium
GCTGCCCAGCGCGCCGCCGTCGTCGAAGACGTCGTCGGTGACCTGGTACAGGTTGCACGAGCGCATCCCGCGGCCCCCCCCCGCCACGCCGGCCCGCTCGGCCCCGCTCGGAATCACCAAGACGAACGACCCGGGCGGGAAGAGTTGCCGCACCGAGTTGAGATCGAAGGTGTCCCCGTTGAGCAGCGCCGTGGTGTCCGTACCCGAGGTCTGAACCGGAATGCGCGCGCTGGCACCGCTCGGCTGCGGGAAGACGTTGCCGGTGCCCGGCGTGCGGAAGGCCCCGATCGCGCTGACGAAGCCCGGCTCGCCCAAGATCACGTCGAAGCTGTCGGCGTGATTGCCCGGCGCGGCCGAGGTCGGTCGGTTCGTGTCCCCGAGCAAGTTGGCCGCGGTGCCCGAGTTGGCGCTGCGCCAGTGGGCCTGGAAGCCGTCGCGCAGCACCCAGTAGGGCTCGCCCGTGTCGGCGTCGCGCGGCAGGTTGCCGGTGATGATCTCGCCGCTCGAAGCGGCGCTCGGGTTGATCAGACGGCCCACCCGCGGGTCGTAGATCCGGATCTCGTTGCACATCTGGGCGAAGCCCAGGCCCGCGAGGCGCACGTCGTTGCCGATGGCGTCGATGGCTCCCTCGAGGGTCTGCTGGATGCGAACGTCACGACGAAAGTCGGCCGTGGTCGAGCGGGCGACCCCCGAAAAGGCGAAGACGCCCACCAAGACGAGGCCCGAGATCACCAAGGCGACCATCACCTCGATCATCGAAAAGCCGCGAGAGCTCGACTTGCGAGCGCGAGAGTCGTTGCGTCGGATTGCGGTCCAAGACATGGCTAGGGGGCCCCCGTTGCGCCCGTGCCTACGGCGGCCGAGTCGGAGGATCCGTCGTTGGCGCGGACGGTCGAGAGGTGAACGCCCTTGGCCCAGGGCTGAAAGGCGGCCGAGGTCGGGTCGATGTTCTCGGGGACCAGGGTCTGCACCTGGGCGGCGGCCGGCGGCGGGAAGGAGGGGTTGTGGTCGATCCACAGCACCCACACGTCGAAGTGCAAGGCGTTGACCAAGTCGACGTCGCCGGCGGGCACGACCCCGTTCGGGATCACGTTCATCCGGCGTACGACGCGATAGTGATTGGGTCGCATGCCTGGCGGGATGGGGTCGCCGGCGCCCGGGCTCGACCAGTCGACGTCGACGGGCGCGCCGCGGTAGGGCGCGGTGCGGACGACTTGAAGATCGTCGTAGGGGAAGTTGGGGTTGGGCGTACCGAGGAAGTCCCAGGCGACGTGCTCGTTAAAGCCGACGGCCTTGAACTCCTCGATCTCGTGCTGCGCGATGCGCTGCGCCGCCCGCATCTGCATCGCGTTTTCTTGCGAGGCCAAGGTGGCGCGCTGCACGGCGACGACGCCGACGATCGAGATCGTGAAGACGACGATCGACAAGAGGACCTCGGCGAGGGTGAAGCCTCGTTGCGCCGCGTGAGCCCGGCCGGCGCGCCTTTGCTTCTCGGGTGCTGCCTGCATCACTCGCTCCCGTTCTTCACGTGGGGGATCACGCGGATCATCCCGGTGGGGAAAAGTTCGATGAGTTGGTACTCGACGGCAGAGGCACGCCCGTCCTGGACGACCAGCGTCCATCCGTTGCGGGTGTAGCCATCGACGCCGCCGGCGGTCTGCACTTCGTAGGTGCCGTCCGGTCCGAAGCGCACCGTGGCGAAGGGGGTCTCGAGTCCGCCGTTCGGGCAAGGGATCTGAGGGATCGAGGTCGTCTGCTGCTCGCTGGGTGCCCACAAAAGCGGCTCGAAGCCGAGGATGCAGACTTCGGTTCCGAGGCGTCCGCCGCCGTACTCCGACTTGCGCAGGTAGCGAAGGGGCACGTTCGCGCCGGTGCGCTGGTCGAGCAGCACCATGGACATCCCGGCCGGGAAGAAGTCGACCGTGACCGTGGACTGCTGGTTGATGGCCGTGTCGCGCGCGCGCATCAACTCGGCCCCGAGGTCCTCGGAGAAGTCCTCGACCGCCAGCTTGTACTTGTCGGCGTTGATCGACGCGAAGGTGATCGTGGCGGAGATGGTGATGATCGAGACGACGATCATCAGCTCGATCAGGGTGAAGCCACGCGAAGCACGCAGCCCCAAACCGCGCGAAGCACGCCTGCGGCAAGGGCGCAGTCCCGATTCGCGTCTCAACTGATGTTCACTACCGTTCATGTGGAGCTCGACCTACTCCCGGCCGTCCTCGGTGGAAGCGAAGTTCGTACCAAGGCTGCGGGCTGTTGGATCTCAGGCCCTTAGAGGATACCTGGCGCTGGAAGTACGCAAAGTTTTCAGAGAGCTCGACACCGGCTGCGGCATGCCGCCGCCTACATGTAAGTAGCTGAGAACGCCCAGCTTTTTCGGACCCTCAGCCGAGCACCGGCAAGCTGCGTGACTTGCGCGAATTTGGAGCCCTCGGCCCCGAGCTTTCGTCTGCAGTTCTATGTTCGTTTTCGCGCAATTCCTCTCCGATATCTCGAGCCTCTCGGGACGGCCGCTCCGCGTTTCGGCTGGGCCCTTCGAGGTCCGGATCGTAGAGGTGGCTGACCTTCACGTTGCCGAGCGCCGCCATCATCGAGGCGCGCGCGCCCGGTGCGATCTGCTCGAGCTCTCGCAGCCAGTCTTTGACCTTCGCGCGCTTGAGGCCCTCTTGGCTCCCGCACAGATCGCAAGGGAGGATCGGGAAGGCCATGCGCTCGGCGTACTCGGCCAAGTCGCGCTCGGCACAGTGGGCGAGGGGTCGGATGATCACGTTGCGCCCGTCGTCCGAGTCCAAACGGCAGGGCATGGCCTTGAGCTGACCCGAGAAGATCAGGTTCAACATCAAGGTTTCGATCACGTCGTCGCGGTGATGCCCCAAGGCGATCTTGCTCGCACCGAGCCGGACGGCCGCGTCGTACAAGATTCCGCGACGCAGACGCGAGCACAAGGAGCAGTAGGCCTTTCCCTGCGGCGTGTTCGCCTTGACCACGCTGTAGGTGTCCTCGCCGAGCAACTCGTAGCGGTAGCCCTCGCGCTCGAGATAGTCGCGCAGCGCGTCCACGCGAAAGCCCGGCTGCCCCTGATCGAGGTTGACGGCGAAGAACTCGAAGTCGAAGGGCACGAGCTTTTGGTAGGCGCGCAACAAGGCGAGCATCGACCACGAGTCCTTGCCGCCGCTGAGCGCGACCATCACCCGGTCGCCCGCGTCGATGAGCTCGAACTGGCGATTCGTCTGCGAAATTCGCCGAACCAGGCGCTTTTCGAGCGCGGCCAAGCTGGCCTGAGAGTCTGCGGGGCCGCTCATGGGGTCGCT
>JAUIJR010000556.1 GCA_030431075.1 Polyangia bacterium
AGCTCGAGCGCTGGCATCTGCGCCGGCGACCAATCCCTCGACGCCGACGCCGGGCTACGCATCGAGGTCCCCACCTCCGGCGACGGCCCCATGGGCGAAGCGTGGCTTGGGCCACTCGGGGGCGGCCGTGCGCAACACCGCGTGCAGCTGAAGTTGAGCGAAGGTGGCTGGGTCGACATCCAAAAGCCGCGCGGGCTGAGCTTGCGCGTGTTGCCCTGCGCCGACTTGTGCAGCCAGCTCGCCGAGGATACCCGCATCTCCCAGAGCAAGGAGGCCGCGCGCCTCTACCTGCCGGCCGGCGAGTGGGAGCTCGTCGCCTGGTTCGACCTCGACGCGCTCCCCCTCGACCCGATCGTTCTCGGCGCGCCGCAGCCGGGGCCCGCGTATCGGCCCTGACCCTCGGCGCCGCCCTTTGCGCGCCGCGCTCGGGTGCAATTTGGCTCAATCCTCGGTCGGCAAGGGCTTGCGCGGTGGGGCGCGTTTGCGTTGTCGCCGCGGGCACCAAAGCGAACATTGATCAGAACTTGGGGCTCGGGGGGCTGCACAGCTGGGGGGCTGCATGGCCCGGGCTACGGGGTGGGTCGAGGGCGCGGGGCCTTGTGATGCGCGTCGCATCGGCGGCGTGGACCTGTGCGGCGAGCTTGATAGCTTGGCGAGTGTTTTGGCCTCGGTCTTCTCGCTTCGTCTCCTCTTCGTTGATCCTCTCGTGCGCGGCCGGACTCGCGGCCTGCTCGGGCGGGGGCGCCGAGGGGGGCGACGACTTCAGCTCCACCTTCACCGACGGCAGTGAAGGCAGCGCGGAGACGGGCGATGTCAGCTCGGGCGAGAGCGGAGACGCCAGCTCCGGCGAGAGCGGCGAGACCGGGACGCCGACCTGTAGCGAGCCGTGTACCGATGGCGAGTGCATCGACGGCGTGTGCTGTGCGCTGGCCGACATCTGCGATGGCGTGTGCTGCTCCGGGGGGCAGGTGTGCTCTTTTCAGGCTTGCGTCACCCCCGGCAACGACTGCCTCGACGACGGCGAGTGTGGGGCCGGCGAGTACTGCGACACCTCCCTGGGCGCCGATCCCCAGCCCCCCGCTTGCATGGGGGGTGTCATCTTGGACAGTGGCAAGTGCGTGCCCAGCCCGCCCGAGTGCCCCGCCGGCGTCGAGCCCGAAGGCGACGACGTCGACTGCCTGCCGCAGTGCGAGGTCATCCCCGACGCCAGTTTTACGCCGGAGGTCAAGTACCACTGGGACGACCACAACTTGATGATGGCGCCCATGGTCGTGCAGCTCGACGACGACAACTGCGACGGGCACGTCGACGAAAACGACGTCCCCGAGATCCTCATCACCACCTTCGCCGGCAGTACCTATCAAAACACCGGCACGCTACGCGCTCTGACCGTGGCCAACGGGCTGCTCGTCGAGAGCTGGGATTTTCCCTCGGCCAGCGATCCGATCCGCCCGAGTGTCTCGATCGCCGGAGGCAACTTTCACCCCTCCTTTGGTAACGAGGTCGTCGCCTGCACCGACGGCAACACCCTCGTCGCCGTCTCCTCGGCCGGGCAAGAGCTGTGGCGCAGCCCGGACCTGACCAGCTGCAGCATGCCCTCGATCGCCGACTTCGACCAAGACGGGCAAGCCGAGATCCTCACCGAGCGCTACATCCTCAACGGCGACGATGGCCTCATCAAAGCGCCGCTGGGCGCCGCGCAGACCAACACCACGGCGGCGGACATCGACGGTGACGGCGTACTCGAGGTCGTGGGCACACACTCGATCATGGAGGCCGACGGAACGGTCATCGCCACCAACCCCGTCCCGATGGCGCACGTCGCCGTGGGTGACCTCGACGCCGACGGCATCCCCGAGATCGTGGGCATCGTGAAGAACGCCACCTACGCCCACCACCTACGCGTGTGGCGCTACAACCCCACGGCCGTCGACGGATTCGAGATCGTCCGCGAGGCCATCGACATCAACGGCACCTTGGACCCGGACTTGTGCCCGACGGGCAGCGCCGGCAACACGGGCGGCGGCGGGCCCCCGACGATCGCCGACTTCGATGGCGATGGCTTCCCCGACGTCGGCGTCGCCGGCGGTGTGGGCTACGCCGTGTTCTCCGGCGCCCGCTTGGCCGATCCCCTCGCCTACAACGACGCGGCGACCGAGCTGTGGACGAGCCGTACCCGCGACTGTTCCTCGGCCAATACGGGCTCTTCGGTCTTCGACTTTGACGGCAACGGCTCGGCCGAGGTCGTCTACTCCGACGAGAACTACCTGCGGATCTACCGGGGCACCGACGGCGAGGTGCTCTTCGAGACCTGCAACACCACCGGCACCTTGTCCGAGTACCCCGTCATCGCCGACGTCGACGCCGACGGGCATGCCGACATCGTGGCGATGGCCAACGACTACTCGGGCATCGTCTGCCCCTTCGACGACAGCAAGCAGCGGGGCATCCGCGTGTTCGGCGACGAGCTCGGCAAGTGGGTCCGCACGCGACGCGTGTGGAATCAGCACAACTACCACGTGACCAACATCGAAGAGGACGGCACGATCCCCCCGGTCGAGTCGCCCAACTGGAGCGAGCCCGGCTTGAACAACTTCCGCCAGAACGTGCAGCCCGCCGGACAGTTCGCCGCCCCCGACCTGGTCGTGCGCGTGCTCCCGATGTGCAGCCCCACCGAGTACGGCGCGATCGCGCGGGTCCGCAACCTGGGCCGTGCCCCCGTCGCCCCCGGCATCCCCGTGGGCTTTTACGACGGCGATCCCCAAGGGGGCGGCATCTTGCTCGGCACCCTGCTCACCACCAAGACCCTCGAGCCCGCGCAGTCCGAGGACCTCGTCTTGCCCCTGGACTTCAGCGACGCCGACTTCGTCAACGGCAGCAAGCCCGTGTGGGTCGTCGTCGACGACGGCATGCCCCCCCACCCCTGGACCGAGTGCCGCATCGACAACAACGACAACCAAGGCATCGTCCCCTGCGCGCCGATCGGCTGAGGCCAGCCCCGACGCGAGGCGCCTAGCCTTCGAGCCGCGCGGCGCCCGACTCCGCGCGCATTTTTGGGCTCGCCCCCTGCCAGCGCGCCGCCGAGCGGGGGTACACTCGCCGCATGTCGTCGAATTGGTCCCGCAGCGGCCTCGTCTTTCTCTCTTCGCTGCTTTTGGCCACCGCTTGCAAATCGAGCTTCGTGGGGAGTGACGACTCGACCTCGGAGGACGACGAGAGCTCATCCGAAGGCGGCGAAGCCGAGTCGCTCGGCGAAAGCGAAGCCGAGTCGGAGAGCTCGAGCACCACGACGGGCGATGGCGAT
>JAUIJR010000557.1 GCA_030431075.1 Polyangia bacterium
CCGAGGGCACCGACACCCTGAGCGCGGCTGCGGCCGCCGACGACGACACCTCCGAAGAGGCCGCCGCGGCCGAGGACGACATCTTGCAGGTGCTCGACCTCCCCATCGCCACGGTCGAGCTGATCGAGGAAGATGGGCTGTCCGAGGCCCAGGTCAGCGAGGCGCTCGAGAGCGCCGCGGAAGCGGGCCTCCCCGCGAGCGAAGCCACGGAGATCCTCGAAGGCGAGTCCGAGGCGATCAAGACCCGCGGCAAGAAGAAGGGCTTTGGCGTTTGGGTCGCCCGTCGCGTGGCGGCCGGAGAGCGCGGCAAAGTCATCCGTCAGCTCGCCAAGATGCGCGGGCAAGACGGCGACGAGCCGGACCTGAGCGAGGAGGAGAAGGCCAAGCTCAAAGAAGCCTTCCAGGCCCGCAAGGAGGCCGAAAAAGAGCGCCGCGAGCGGATCCATGCCCGCCGCGACGTGATGCGCGCGGAGGGCAAGCGCCTGAAGATGCGCGGCATCGAAAAGCACCGCGAGCGTGAGGCCGAGATGGCCCAGCGTCGCCTCGAGCGACTCAAGGCGCTGCAAGACAAGGGGGTCGAGCACCCCGAACTCGAAGCGAAGATCGCCCAAGCCGAAAAGCGAGCCGCACGGGCCCAGGGACGTGAAGGTCGCGCCGAGATGCGCCGCAAAGAAGCCGGCGCCGACGTCCGCGAGGAGCGCAAAGAGTTCCGCGGCGAGCGCAAAGAGGCCATCGAGGCCCGTAAGGAGGCCATCGAGGCCCGCAAGGAGGCCAAAGAGGAGCTGCGCGAACAAGGCAAAGGACCCAAGGGCAAAGGGCCCAAGGGCAAAGGACCCAAAGGTGAGCAGGGACCCGAGGGCGGGCCCCGCTGAGTCGAAGGCACGGACCTGACGAAGAACGAGGACCTACGATGACGACCCAAGACAAGTTCAGCTCCATGAACAAGCTCAAGCTCAGCCAGCTCGCGCTCCTTACTGCCTTGCTGATGGGCAGCGCCTGTGACGGCAAGGCCAAGGACGAGCCCGCCCAGGCGGCCGCCGCCGAAGCCGGTGCCGCCGAAGCTGGCGCCCCGGCCGAAGCCGGCGCCGAAGGCGAGGCCAAGGCCCCCGCCGACCCGGCCGCGCAAGCCGAAGCCGACGAGCTGCTCGCCGAAGATCTCGGCGAGCTCGACCCGAAGGTGCAAAAGGCCGTGACGATCGCCCGCGAGATCGAGGCCGCGCCCGACACCGCCGACCAGGTGCTCGCCAAGCACGAGCTCGACCGCGAGGGCCTCGACGCCCTCATGTACGAGATCGCCCGCAGCCCCGAGCTGGCCAAGGCCTACCGCGACGCGCGTTTGGCCTCTTGAGCCCAGACGCCGTCGCTTCGGCGAGACCCGAGGGGCGCTACGGCGCCCCTTTTTCGTGCCCTGCGCTCGACCGCCGACGAGATGCATCTACCCTGAGGCCATGGCGGACGGACCGGAGATCGGTGGGCGCAAGCCCTTTGTGGGCGAACTGGAGAGCGGCGCCCACTGGTGGTGCGCCTGCGGGCGCTCTGGCGACCAGCCCTTTTGCGACGGCAGCCACAAAGGTGGGCCCTTCACCCCCCTGCGCCTCGAGATCGACGCGCCGCGGCGCGTCGCCTTGTGCACCTGCAAGCGCACGGCCACCCCGCCCTTTTGCGACGGCAACCACAAGTTCCTGAGCTGAGCACGCTCAGGCGAGTCGCTCGAAGGCGCGGACGAAGCTCCGCAGGTCGCGTCGCTCCCCCTCGAGCTCGAGCTCACCGGCCGCGATGAGGTCCCGGGCGCGCGCCCCCATGAACCACCACTTGCGCAGGCCGGCGAAGCTGGTGCGCAAGCGAAGGTCCGCGACATCGGTGCGGCGCCCCTCGACGCGCAGGTAGTCCTCTTCGAGGCCCAGCACGAAGGGACGGCCGTCGACCTCGAGCTGCACCCGCAACGCCGCCCCGCCTTTGTAGCGGCGCTTCATCGAGACCATGGCCGGCCCCGGGTCCACGTGATCGTCGGGCCCGGGCGCGGTCAAGAACTGCGAACCCCAGCGGCCCAACTCCATGACCACCGGTTCGAGCGCCGCGCCCAGCTCGCTCAGCGCGTAGGCCTCGCCGCTCCCGTCTTCGAGGGCGACGCGCTCGAGGATCCCGTCGGCTTCGAGCTGCTTGAGTCGCTTGGCGAGCAGGTTGCTGGTCAGGCCGGGCAAGGCGGCCATGAAGTCCTTGTAGCGACGCGGCCCCAACAAGAGCTCGCGCACCATGAGCAAGGTCCAGCGCTCGCCCACGCGATCGAGGGCGCGCGCGAGTCCGCAAAATTGGTGGTAGCAGCGACCGCTTCGCTCCACCGACGCATCTTAGTTTATTTTTTGAGATTGCCTACTATTAAAAAGTAAAGTAGCGTCCGGATCAATGCTCGCCACCGCGCCTCTCCTCTCGAGCCTGCCGGAACCCTCGGCGCCCCTCCTGTACGGCTTTTGGGCGCTCTTGGTGGCGACGAGCGTGGCCGGGCTGAGCTTGGTGCGACGCTTTGGCGCGGGTCGCTTTGGCCGGGCGCTCTTCGTCTTCGCCCTGTGGAGCGCAGCGGCCGGGATTTTGGCCGGCACCGGGGTGGCCGGGCGCTGGGATCTAAAGCCCCCGCCCTTGATGTTGATGCTACTCGGGGGCTTCGTCGCCTCGATCCTGCTCGCCCGCCGGCCCTTCGGTCGCGCCTTGGCCGAGAACACGCCCCTTTGGATCCTGATCGCCTTTCAGGCCTTTCGCTTTCCCCTCGAGCTGCTCTTGCACCGCGCCTACGTCGACGGGCTGATGCCGGGGCAGATGAGCTACGCGGGGCGCAACTTCGACATCATCACCGGCATCTTGGCGATCTTGGTCGGGGCGTGGGCGCAACGCGGGCCGATCCCCAAGGCGGCCGCGTGGTCCTTCAACCTGATCGGCTTCGCCTTGTTGCTCAACATCGTGGCCATCGCCATCGCCAGCACGCCCTTGTTCGCGGCCTTCGGTCCCGAGGCGCTCAACACTTGGGTGACGCAGATCCCCTTCGTGTGGCTGCCGATGATCTTCGTGGTCTTCGCCTTTTTCGGGCACCTGCTGCTGACGCAGCGCTTGTTGTCCGAGGCCCGCCAGCGCTGAGTTCGCCTCAGCTCCCGGTCGCGCGCGGCCGATCGGGATCGCGGATCCAGTCGCTCCACGAGCCCGGGTACAAGCGCGCGCCTTCGAAGCCCGCGTGATGCATGGCCAGTAGATCGTGACAAGCGGTGACCCCCGAGCCGCAGTAGACGACGACGTCCTGCGGCGCGTGGGC
>JAUIJR010000558.1 GCA_030431075.1 Polyangia bacterium
CGGCGATGGAGACGGGGACGGCGATGGAGACGGAGACGGCGATGGAGATGGAGATGGAGACGGGGACGGCGATGGGGACGGAGACGGCTGTCCGGGCGACATGGTGCAGGTGGGCGGTCAGGCCTTCATCGACTACTGCATTGATGCGACCGAAGTCACGGCTGCGGACTACCAGGGATTTCTGGACGGCAGCCCTTCGACCGCGGGACAGGCCGCCGAGTGCTCGAGCAACTTGGACTTCGGTCCTCGAATGGACGGAGGGACCGACGCAACCTGCAATCCGGGCGTCTACGATCCGGTGTCGCGTCCGGACCATCCGGTGACCTGCGTCGACTGGTGCGACGCGCGGGCCTACTGCGCGTCAGTGGGCAAGCGTTTGTGCGGCAACTACAAAGCCTCGGGGGGGCCCTTGGCGACCAACCAGGTCGACGACTGGACCTTCGCCGAGCACTTCAACGCCTGTTCGGCGAGCGGGACGAGCAACTACCCCTGGGGAAGCTCGTCGGCCATCGCCAACTGCGTGACGAACGCCTTCGACGGGAGTACGGGGGTGCAAGGCACCGACCAGCCCCAGCCGGTGATGTCCGCCCCGCTTTGTGAGGGCGCAACCCCAGGTGTGTTCGACGCGTCGGGGAATGTCCGTGAGTGGGAGAACGCTTGCAGCGGATCGAACTGCAGCGCCCGCGGCGGCTCCTTCCTCACGACCTTCAGCTCGCAAGAGTGCGATGACAACCAACTCATCGATCGTTTCACGGCCGACTGGGCGACCGGATTTCGGTGCTGCGCGAACCTTTGACGTGGTTGTGACGAGGAAAGGGCGTGGCGTGGGCCGCGCCCGGCCGCACTGCCGCCGCCTTTAGGTGCAAGTTGCTTGCATCTGCGCTATGACACGCCGAGAGAGAGCGACCCGACATGCAGCAGACCACCTCTACCGACAATCCCCGTTCGACCGACTCTCGTCTCCCCGTCACCGTGCTCTCCGGCTTTTTGGGGGCGGGCAAGACGACCTTGCTCAACCAAGTGCTCAACAACCGCGAAGGGCTTCGTGTCGCGGTGATCGTCAACGACATGAGCGAGGTCAACATCGACGCCGCGCTGGTCGAGCGTGGGGGGGCTGAGCTTTCGCGCACCGAAGAGAAGCTCGTCGAGATGTCCAATGGCTGCATCTGCTGCACGCTGCGCGACGACTTGCTTCGAGAGGTCTCGCGCCTCGCCCAGGAGCGTCGCTTCGACTACCTCGTCATCGAGTCGACGGGCATCTCCGAGCCGATTCCGGTAGCCCAGACTTTCACCTTCGAAGACGAAGAGGGGGTCAGCTTGGGCCAGGTCGCGCGCCTCGACACCATGGTCACGGTCGTGGACGCGGCCAACTTCCTGGTCGACTACGCTTCGGCCGACGCGCTCGCCAAACGTGGAGAGTCCCTCGGGGAAGACGACCAGCGCACGGTGACGGACCTGCTGATCGAGCAGGTCGAGTTCGCCGACGTCATCGTGCTCAACAAGACGGACCTGGTCGACCCGACGCGCGCCGCCGAAGTCGAAGCGATCCTCGCCGCCTTGAACCCCGGGGCCACGATCATCCCCGCGACGCGCGGCCAGGTGCCGCTAGCGTCGGTGCTGAATACGGGACGTTTCGACTACGAAAAGGCGGCCAGCTCGGCCGGATGGATCCGCGAACTCAGCGGAGAGCACACGCCGGAGACCGAGGAGTACGGGATCGGCAACTTCACCTACCGATGCGTGCGTCCCTTCGACGCGGAGAAGCTCTGGGCGCTCTTGCACGACAGCTCCACCTGGTCCGGCGTCTTGCGTTCGAAGGGCTTTTTTTGGGTGGCGTCGGATCCTCGGGTCGCCTACGAGTGGGGCCAAGCCGGGCCGGTGCTCAGCGTGAACCCCATGGGGATGTGGTGGGCGGCCGTGCCGCGCGAGCGCTGGTCCTTCCCCGAGGGTCGAGCCCCCGACCAGCGTCCGAGCTGGGATCCGCGCTTCGGGGACCGAGAACAGCAGCTCGTCTTCATCGGCCAAGACTTGAACGAGGCCGAGCTGCGCGCGCGCCTCGACGGGGCCTTGCTCGACGAATCACTCTTGCAAGAGGACAGCGGAAAATGGGCGAGCTTGCCCAATCCCTTCCCGCCGCTGGAGATGGCGGACACGCAGGCCTCGTCCTGAGTCCCGGTCGGCGCCTCGCGCTCGGGCCTCAGTAGGGCATCATCGAAACGCCGGGCAGCAGGGAGCTCGCCCAGCGCGCGCCGATCAGGTTGGCGGCCATGGGGCCCAGTCGCAAGCGGGCGAGGGGGCCCGAGACGTGGACGCCGTGGCCCCAGTGCATGTCTTCGCCCAGGCACGGGAGCTCGGCGTGAGTGGGTAGCCCCAAGTTTATGGCGCAACGCCCGAGCCAGCCGCCGAGTCGCTCGCGCGCCAAACCGGTGGCGAGGGTCACGCCCGTCGACTCGGCGCGGCCTTCGGGTCCAGTGATGACGAGCGCATCACCCGACCCGCTGCGCTCGACGCTCAGGGGCCCCGTGAAGACTTGGACCTGGCCGCGCCGCACGGCCCGGCTGAAGTTGGCCCACAAGGCGGGCGGTACAGATCCACCGCCGAGCTCTCGTTGCAAGAAGCTCGCGCGTTCGGCGTCGTCTTTTTGCGACCAGCGACCCAAGAAGCGTCCCCGGGTCAGTGCGCGATCGTAGTCGAACTCCGCCAGCTCGACGGGGCGACGCGTCCACAGGCGAACGGGAGTTCGCGTCGTCCGCCGGACTTTGAGACAGCGCTGAACGGCCGAGATTCCCCCGCCGACGATGTCCGAGTGCAGCGCAGCGCTGCCCTCGAACACGTGCTCCACGGCTGCGCCCTCTTTGCGGAGGGTCTCGGCCCAAGGGGGAAGACGCGGCCGGTTGGAGCCCGTGGCCACGAGCACGCGACGCGCCCGGAGCTGCGTGCATCGACCGATCACGTGCAGGTGGTCCCCCGCGCGCTCGAGCGACTCGACGCGATCTTCGACGACCAGCGCCTGCAAACCATCTCGCGCGATGAGCTGCCGGCTGTGTCGCACAAAGGCCTCGTGCTTGGGCCGCGAGAACTTGCCGGCGAGTTGGGCGAGGTCGGCGTTGGCGTCGTCGTGCAAGAAGTGATGGAGGTCGCTCGGGTGGTGGTCGAGATGGTGCGTGACGGGCGAACGCATCCAGGCCATGTCGACCTCGCCCGCGCGTTGCAGCCAGCGCGCGAGCAAGTGGCCGCTGGGCTCGACGATCCGAAGCTCGGCGCCCACCGACTTCAACGCCCGGGCCGCGCAGACGC
>JAUIJR010000559.1 GCA_030431075.1 Polyangia bacterium
AGGCGCGTTGATTCCGCGGCCGCCAGGCGTCATCGTTCGCGGGTGAGTGCCGCGCAAGATGCACGCGACGAAGTCTTCATGCGCGAAGCCTTGCGCTTGGCGAGGCAGGCGGCGGCGCGGGGGGATGTGCCGGTGGGGGCCTTGGTGGTGCGCGAGGGCGTGATCGTCGGGACGGGTTTCAATACGCGCGAGCGCGAGCACGATCCGAGCGGGCACGCCGAGGTCGTGGCCCTGCGCGAGGCGTGTCGGGCCGCGCGGCGTTGGCGGGTGGACGGCGCGACTTTGTACGTGACCCTCGAGCCCTGCCCGATGTGCGCGGGGGCGCTCGTCAATGCGCGGGTCGCCCGTTTGGTCTACGGCGCGCGCGATGCCAAGGCCGGGGCCGTGCGCAGCTTGTACGAGATCTGCGACGACCCGCGGCTGAACCACCGCATGGAGGTCGTCGAGGGCGTCTTGGCCGAGGACTGCGCCCAAGTGCTCAAGGACTTTTTTGCCGCCGCGCGGGCGCGTAAAAAGGCGGGCGAGGTGAAGCGTCCGTGAGCGACGAAGCGCTCGAACGAGAACAACAAGCCGTGCAGCGCATGCTCGCGCGCGAGCGGCTCGGCACCGACGTCTTCGAGTCGGGGCGGACGACCTTCTTGTCGCACCTCGGTGCGTGGGACACCTTGGTGCCCGGCCCATGGATCGCCCACCGCGAGCTGATCTATGCGCTCGCCTTGGCCAACTTGAACCCGCAAAAGCGCAGCGCCTTGGCCAAGTCCGTCATCGTCGACTGGGGGCGCGAGTTCGGGGTGGGGCGCCTCGTCTTGCAAGCGCACCCCAGCGGACTGCCCTTTGGCGGGAGCTCTTTGTTCATGGCGCCGCGCGGGGACGAGGGCCCGGCGTGTCTGTACACCTGGGCGTTGGCCCCCAAGGCCGAAGCGCGCGCGTGTGACTGGCTCTTGTTGCGGGCGCTCGACGAGTGGGCATTGGACGAAGCGCCGCGGCCCATCTCGGCCAAGGGACTCGAGACCCTCTTGGGGATCGGCGGCGAGGTCGTCGTCTGCCTGCCGACGGCAACCGCCGCCCGTCAGGTCGCCGACTTGGTCCGCGGCCGGGTCGAGTGGCACGCCCATCCTCGATTTGCGCCCCACCTCGTGGACGACGAGGCCGAGCCGATGCACGCCGCGGTCGCGCGCAGCGATGCGGCCGCGACCGGCTTGCACCTTTGGCCGCATGATCAGCTCACCTCGCCCAAGCTGCGCGAGCGCGAGATCACCACGGTGGTGCTGGTCGACGCCAAGGAGTCCCAGCGGCAATACGCGCAGCGCTGGGCCGCGGGACGCAAGCGCTGTGAGGTCGTCGACGCCTCCTGCCCCGGGCGCATCGATCGGGCGGGGCTCCTGAACTTTTGGCGGGGCTGCGGAGAACCGAAGATCTTGCTGCGCGGAGAGCCGGGGGCGGCCGCGGCCGGGGCCGCATGGCTCGACTCGGTGGGCGCGCGGGTGGCCCGTCACGCCAAAGGCACGCAGCTCGGCCTCTTTTGAGGCGCGGACCTGCGCGATCGTGACGGATCACCGCGCGAGGCCCTCGATCTCGACGCCTCGAGAGGACGCTTCGCTCACCCTCGCGGTGTACTTGGGGGCACGGGCCCCGTACACTGGGGCCCCGGCTGGTCCTCGCTGGGATCGACCCCAGCCCTTTCTCGCGCGCATGACCGCCAAAGAAGAGATCGCAGCGCTCAAAGAGCAAATCGCCGACCTGACCGCCGAGCGGGACCGACTCAAGGTTCGCCTGGCCGAGAACACCATCGTCGATCTCGAGAAGGTCCAAAAGCTCGCCGAGGGCATGGACGCCGGGGCGGCCGCGATGGACGAGACCCACACGGCCTTGTCCGACATGATCGCGGGCCTCAAGGGCATCGCCGACAACGTCGAACTGCTGGCCTCGAACGCCGAGGAGAGCTCGAGCTCGATCCTCGAGATGGCCGCGGCCAACGACGAGGTCGCCGAGTCGATGTTCAACTTGGCCGCTTCGGTCCAAGAGACCGCGATCTCGATCGAGCAGATGACCTTCTCGGTCAAAGAGGTCGCCAAGAACATCGAGGCGCTCAGCTCGACGGCCGAAGAGACCTCCTCGGCCATGAACGAGATGGACATCTCGATCCAACAGGTCGAGAACAACGCCAACGAGACCGCGCAGCTCTCCGAAGAGGTGGTGTGGGCGGCCGAAGGTGGCGTCGATGCCATCAACCAGACCATCGAGGTCATCAACCTCATCAAGAACTACTCCGGTGACGCGGTCGAGGTCATCAAGCGCCTCGGGCAACGGATCCGCCAGATCGGCAAGATCCTGTCCGTCATCGACGACGTGGCCGAGCAGACCAACTTGCTCGCCTTGAACGCGGCCATCATCGCGGCCCAGGCCGGCGAGCACGGCAAGGGCTTTGCGGTCGTCGCCGACGAGATCAAGGACCTCGCCGAGCGCTCCGGCACCTCGACCAAGGAGATCGCCGAGATCATCAAGGCCGTGCAGCGCGAGAGCGCCAACGCGGTCGAGGCGGTCGAGCGCTCGAGCAAGTCCGTCGACGACGGCGTGCGTGTGAGCCATCAGGCCGAAGACGCCCTCAAGCGGATCTCCGACGCGGCGCGCCGCTCGACCCAGATGGTCCGCGAGATCGCCCGGGCGACGGTCGAGCAGTCGCGCGGCTCCAAGCAGGTCACCGACGCCATCAACGTGGTGGCCACGACGGTGCAGCAGGTGGCGACGGCGACGGCCGAGCAGGCCCGCGGCGCCGAGCAGATCATGCGCTCGGCCGAGAAGATGAAGGCCATCACCCGCCACGTGGAACGCTCGACCCAAGAGCAGACCCGGGGCAGCCGGCAGATCACCCGCGCCATCGAGGCGATCAGCGAGATGGTCAGCCAGCTCAGCCGTGCGCACCAAGGCCAGACCCAAAACGCCGACACGATCTTGTCGCGCTTGCAAGAAGTGCAGCGCAACAACGAGACCCAGCGGGCGCTCTTGGCCGAAGTGGTCGCGGAGGCCGCCGAAGGGGCTTGACGGGGGTGCCCGCGGGGGCGGGGCGCAGCCTACGCGCGCCACCTCGCCCGCCTGCAAAGCCCCTGCTATGGTTCGCCCGTGTTCGGTCTCGGCTTTTGGGAGATCGCGGTCGTCGTCCTTTTGGCGGTGACCCTATTTCCCCCCAAAGAGATCCCCAAGCTCGCGCGCTCCGTCGCCCGGGCCTACGGCACCGTTCGCCGCACGGCCGAGGAATTCCGCACCCAGATCATGGTCGACGAGGAC
>JAUIJR010000560.1 GCA_030431075.1 Polyangia bacterium
CTTTGGGATCGAGCTGCGCTTGTTCGGAGTCGTCGAGTGGCGGGTCGTCGACGAGGGACTCGACGCCGAGCATCTGCACGCCGCCTTGCGCACGCACTCGCGAGAAGGTGCCGATCTCGTCTTGGGGATCACGGGTCGCCCCTTGGACAGCCGTCGCTTCGACGGCTGGAGCGAGACCCCGAGCGAGCAGATGGAGATGAACACGGCCTACGCCGTCGTCTATGCGCAGCCCGGCAAGCCCGAGCGACTCCTGCGCGCGACCTTGCACGAGTTGGCCCACTGTTTCGGAGCCCAGGACGAGGCAGACCCGGCCAGCGAGGCATGGCGCGAGGGCAGCGTGATGAGCTACGCCTACGTCGAGCCGGACACGCCGCCGCGCTTCGATCCCGCCAACCTCGCGCGGGTGCTCGCGCGCAAAGATCGACCCTTCGAGACCGAGGCCAAGGCACCCAAGGGAGCGAAACCATGAGCGCAGATCCACGCGGAGCGAAGACGCCGGGCAAGGGCACGCCTGCGGCCGGCGATGGTGAGGTCGCCGAGGCCGGCAAGCGCGGCGGGAAGCTCTCGGCGATCTTGGGCTGGGTGGTCTTGCCGGGATCGGTCGCCCTGCTGATCTTCGGCGCGGGTGCCTACTTTGGCGTGCATCAGCCCGACTCTTGGGTGACCCGCTTCGTGCGCTGGATCGCGGGTTGATCCGCTCGAGCGCGGCCGAAAACGGCGTAACGGGGCGCGGCTGAGGGGCGGGTACGCGCGGCTCGCAGGGGCGAAACCCGCGCGCGTGCGAAAACGTGCGAAAGGGCCTGCACGCCGTCCTAGGGGGCGGTTTACGGCGAGGTCGCCGATCCCCTAAGCTGCCGCAGCGCCGCCTTCGAGCCGGGTCTCGTCGGTCGCGCCCCACCACATTTCGCCCTCGCGTTCACTCGACGCAGGGGGGCGCGAGCCAAGCACGATGACCGTCAAGTATCCCCTCGATCGCCTCGACCAACACCCCTCGCTGACCCCGGAGCTGCTCACCCGCGCCTACGAGGAGATGTGCATCGCGCGTTGCCACGTCGAGCGCGTGGTCCAAGAGTGCTCCAAGGGCAACATCAAGTTCGCGATCTGGGGACCGGGCGAAGAGCTGCACGGCGCGGCCGAGGCCATCGCCTACTCCGAGGTGGTCAACCCCGAGGCCTTTGGGCTTTGCGGCCACTACCGCTCGGCCGGCCTGCTCTCGATGTGGGCTCGCTTGCGCGGCTACGACGACTTCCACCTCGACCACATGCGCCAGCAGATGAGCCGCGTGACCGATCCCTGGTCCGGCGGCCGCCAGATGACCGCGCACTTCAACGCCCCCGAGCTCAACATCTTGCCGGTGCAAAGCGCGCTGGGCATGCAGCTGGGCAAGGCCGTCGGCTACGCGCAGGGCCTGCGCCAAAAAGGACACGACGATGCGGTGGTGGTGGCCGTCATCGGCGACGGCACCATGGCCGAGTCCGACTTCCACGAGGGCATGCACGGCGCTTCGATCTTGCAGCTGCCGATCTTGATCACGGTCACCGACAACGAGGTCGCCATCTCCGTGACCCCCGAAGACGGCCGCGGCATCAAGGACCTCGCCTCCTACGCCAAGGCCTTTGGCTTCGAGTTCTTCGAGGCCGACGGCAACGACTTCCTCTCGATCTACGAGACGGCCAAGGCGGCGGCGACCTTTTGCCGCGACCAGCAAAAGCCGGCGCTGTTTTGGGTCCGCAACCTCTCGCGCCTCAACGGCCACTCGAACGCCGGCGTCTACAACTTCGACTTCGAAGCCCACGATCCCCTCAACGACTTTGGCGAGGCGCTCGTCGAAGCCGGTGTGCTCGAGGCGGGGGACATCGTGCGACGCAACGGCGTCGAAGAGGGCCGCGACTACTACGTGCGTCACGAGCTCGGTCGCATCGCCAAGCGGGCCGACGACTACGTGCTCGAGACCATGCGGATCTCGATGTCGGAGCCGGAGCCCCAGTACGAGCACATCCACACCTTCATCCGCGATCCCTACCCCGAGGTCGAAGAGGCGCCCCTCGAGGGCCGGCAGACGGTCATCTCGCTCAACGGCGCGATCCGGGCCGCCCTGCGCGACATCCTCGAGGCGAACCCGATGACTTGGATCTACGGCCAAGACGTGGCTGCGCGCGGCGGCGTGATGCAAGCGACCATGGGTCTGCACAGCCGCTTCCCCGATCAGGTCCGGGACGCACCGATCAACGAGCCGCTGATCTTGGGCGCCGCCTTGGGCTTCGCGCTACACGAGGGCGCGACCGCCTTGCCGGAGATTCAGTTCTCCGACTACAGCCTCAACACCCTGCACTGGCTGGTGCACATGGGGAACATGCTGTGGAGCTCGAACGGCACCGTGCGCAACAACTGCATCGTGCGCCTGCCGGTCGAGCCCCTGCACGGCGGCGCCGTCTACCACTCGATGTGCATGGAGGGCTTTTACGGTGCCATCCCGGGCCTGACCATCGTCGCCCCGACCACCTCGCGCGACTTCTACGGTCTGCTGCGTTCGGCCGCCGAGTACGGCGGCCCGGTCGTGGTCTTCGAGTCGAAGGGCCTTTACCGTCAGCCGCTGGGCGACGCCTTCCCCGGCGAGCCCACCGACGCCAAGGAGATCGCAGATCTCAAGCGCGCCATCGGCTTCCAAGGCAAGATCCCCGACCTTCCCAAGGACTTCCGCGTGCCCCTGGGCAAAGCGGCCGTCCGTCGCGAGGGCAAGGACATCACCGTGGCCACCTGGGGCCGCTGCACGCTCTTTTGCAGCGAAGCCGCCGAGCGACTCGAGCGCGAAGGCGTCTCGGTCGAGCTCATCGACATGCGCACCATCGTGCCGCCGGATCTCGAGACCCTGCTCGCCTCGGTCCGCAAGACCGGCCGCTTGCTCGTGGTGCACGAGGACCGCGTCTTCTCGTCCATCGGGCGCGAGCTTCAAGGCGCGGTGGTCGAGGCCATGGCCGGAGATCCGGTCGTCACCCGCGTGCTGGGCCAAGACGCCGTCCCGGGAATCCCGCAAAACGTCCGCCTCGAGCACCACATCGTGGTCTCGCCCGACAAGGTGGTCGCGGCGGCGCAAGAGGTCATGTCCACCCGACGTCCGAGCGCCGGCGCGAGCGCGGTGACGGTCGCGGCTGCGCCGGCGAGCCCGCGCGTGCTGTGGACGCCGAACCGCAACTACGTGAGCTGAGCCGCGACGCGGCACAATCTCGAAGGGGGGTCCGGTGGCGGGGCACGACGAGCTGAAGGTCGGCGGCTTGACCCTGCAG